>JANYEP010000203.1 GCA_025363075.1 Chitinophagaceae bacterium
CATTAAAGGGATTGTATGCAGCACCTGTACCTGGAGGATTACCCTTTAAAGTTACTTGCAGCACTACAGTTTCATTTGGGAAAAAACCACCACCACTAAAATGCACAGTTGAGCCTGGTTGATAATCTGCTGAATCTGTAATAAAATAAATGTTGTTAGATGTTGATGAAGCCATCATTGCCTTTGTGGAATCGTAGCCTGGGTTGCTTGATGGATCAATAATACTTTGAGAGAATACACTATTTGCAAAAAGTGTGAAAGACAACAACATCAATGCTTTTGTAGCATTGATACGTTTAAGTAAAACTTGCATATTTATAAATGTCCTAACCTGAAGTAACATCATTTTTACATATTAATATAGTCTTCAAGAGGAATTGGAAAAACGGGGAACACATCAAAAACGATAAATCATCAGTAATATTGTTTTAAATGAATGTGTTACAACTAGTATTGAGAATTAAACACAAATTTTCATTTTAATTACAATCTTTAATTCCTATATACACAACTGTTTTATTGTTATCAAATTCAATGATTGCCTTACAACCAGTTTGGGGATTGAGTGTATAGATAAAAGAATTATTTACCCTGACATTTGGTTCACCCAACAATGAGATTACTTCTTCGTTTGTTGTAAAAAAATTATACGACTGTTGTTGATTTACAGCAAAATTTGATTTAGTAGTTCTAATACGAATATGAGATTGCAACTGCTCAAAAAACCCCATTCTATTGCTATTTCGAGACATTTTAAAAAATGTGCAATTCTGTTTATCCTTTTCAGATAACCTGTCTTCAATTCGAGTGTTTTTGTCACTCATAAGCGACACCGTTATTAAAAAAACAAATGCAACCATTATATATTTTATCATACTGTATGGGATATTTTTTTTCTTAAACTATTATTTTCTTCATATAAGGGTCGACTGTAAAAAGAAAATTTGTAGTTTAATTACTACACCTAAACGGGTCGAAAATTTTATTATTGTTCTGAATTAATGAGTTAGAAAAAAAATATTTGAACAATTTCAAGTAAGATACGCAAGGTAGAGACTAATCTATACTGAATTTAATCTACCAATTCAATATTAATTAACTGTTACTTTGCACACCTTTATTAATGGATTTAGCAGGAAAAATATTAGCCCAAGAACTCAAAACATTTGAAGTACATTTTAAAGAAGCAGTAAAAAGCAGGGTTTCTTTATTGGACAGAATAATGCACTACATCATCCAGCGTAAAGGCAAGCAAATGCGTCCACGATTTGTGATGCTTGCAGCAAAACTTGGTGGCGAAATAAATGACTCAACCTATCGTGCAGCCTCACTTGTAGAGCTTTTGCACACGGCTACTCTGGTACACGATGATGTGGTTGATGAAGCAATGGAACGCCGAGGTTTTTTCTCTATCAATGCCTTATGGAAAAATAAAGTTGCCGTTTTGGTAGGTGATTATTTGTTAAGTAAAGGGTTATTGCTTTCACTGAATCACGGCGATTTTAAAATTTTGCAGCTACTTTCAACAGCAGTAAAAGAAATGAGCGAGGGCGAATTGTTGCAAATGGAAAAGTCTCGCAACCTAAATTTAGACGAGAAAATTTATTACGATATCATAAAGGGAAAAACTGCTTCACTCCTAGCCTCTTCCTGTGCTGCTGGAGCATCTACAACTTTTACTGATGATAGTTTGATAGAAAAAATGCGTTTATTTGGAGAGAAAACTGGAATGGCTTTTCAAATAAAAGATGATTTGTTTGATTATGGAACAGCCGATGTTGGCAAGCCAACTGGCAATGATATTAAAGAAAAAAAATTAACGCTGCCGCTTATTTATACCTTGAATAATTGTGATGCTGACACAAGAAAAAAAATAATTTATATTGTAAAAAATAATAACAAGGACAAGCAAAAAATAAAGTTTGTTTTGGATACAGTAGTTAGCGTTGGTGGCATAGATTACGCAGAAAAAAAGATGATGGAATATAGAGATGAAGCCTTAGCCATTTTGAATGAATTTGAAGATAGTGAAGTAAGAAAAGCCTTGGAACAAATGGTAAGATTTACAACGGATAGAAAATATTAATAGCCCTAACCCTAAAGGGAATAAAAACTTTGCGTACGTAGCATCCTTTGCTTATTTGCGTGAAAAATAAAAATAATTAATGCAAAAAAGATGGAACATACTGCCATACGATAACGATAAAGTGAATGCTTTGTTCGGTGCATTAACTATTAGCAAAACCATCTGCAAAATACTTACTCAACGTGGCGTTAGTGACTTTGAAAAAGCCAAAGATTATTTTCGCCCAAAACTTAGCCAGCTACATTCGCCTTGGTTGATGAAGGATATGGAAAAAGCTGTAACCCGTATAGAGCAAGCCTTTGAAGGCAACGAAAAAATTTTGGTATATGGAGATTATGATGTTGATGGCACAACAAGTGTTGCATCAATGTATCAGTTTTTAAAGAGTTTATATCCTAATGTCGATTACTATATTCCTCATCGTTACAAAGAAGGATATGGTGTAAGCAAAAAAGGAATTGACTTTGCAAAAGAAAATAATTTTACCTTAATTGTTTCTCTTGACTGCGGTGTTAAGAGTGTTGATTTAATTGGCTATGCAAAAGAGTTAGCTATAGACTTTATTGTTTGCGATCACCATTTACCTGACGAAAAATTGCCTCCTGCTGTTGCCATTTTAAATGCAAAGCAAAAAGATTGCAACTACCCTTTTAAAGAGCTATGTGGCTGTGGCGTTGGGTTTAAGCTAATGCAAGCTATTGCAGATAAAAGAAAACTTCCTTCAGAAACATATTTAAAATACCTTGATTTAGTTGCTACTGCTATTGCAGCAGATATTGTTCCCATTAACGATGAGAACAGGATTTTAGCATACTATGGCTTAGAAAGGGTGAACGAAAATCCTTGCGTTGGCATTAAAGCTTTAATGCAATTGGCAGCAGTAAAAGACACGATGACGATTAGTAATTTGGTGTTTGTAATTGCCCCAAGAATTAATGCTGCTGGGCGAATGGATGATGCAAAAAAAGCTGTGCAACTTTTTATTGCACAAGATTTTGATGAAGCAATGGATGTTGCAAAATTATTGCATATTGACAACACAGACAGGCGTGAAGTTGATAGCAGCATAACGGCTGAAGCCCTTTCTATCATTGAAAACAGCAACGAAGCTATTACTAAAAAAAGCACTGTTGTTTATAGAGAACATTGGCATAAAGGCGTTGTAGGAATTGTTGCCAGCAGGTTGATTGAAAGCTATTATCGCCCCACAATTGTATTGGCAAAAAGTGGTGATTGCATTGCTGGTAGTGGTCGTAGTGTACCTGGTTTTAATTTGCACGAAGCCATATATACTTGTCGAGAACATTTACTTGGTTTTGGTGGGCATTTTGCTGCAGCTGGGTTAACAATGCTCGAAGAAAAAATTGATGATTTTAAAGTTGCTTTTGAAGAAGCTGTTGCCTCGCAAATTACCCCAGAACAGTTGATACCTGAAGTTGTTATTGATGCTGAAATTTCCTTTACAGAAATCAATCTGGCTTTGTACAATATTCTTACTCAAATGGAACCCTTTGGACCAGAAAATATGCGACCAACTTTTATAACACGCAAAGTTTACAATTCTGGTTTTTCAAAAATTGTTAAAGAGCAACATATAAAATTTAGTTTACAGCAAGGCTCTGTAACCCTTAATGGCATTGGCTTTGGGATGGCAGACAAATTTCCTTTACTACAAATGAATAGGCAGGTTGATGTTGTTTATACTTTAGATTTAAACGAATGGAATGGTACAAAATCTGTTCAATTAAAGATGGTTGATGTAAAGTTGAGTGAAGGATAAAACTCAACAATTAATTTTATGGTAACAATAGAGTAAGATTCCCAAAATATATTCTACATAAATTAACAATTTGTTTTCCAACTTATCCATCTCAGCTACTATTTTCGTAGCTATGAAAAAATACATACTTTTTATACTTTTATTCAATACTGTAAACTCTTTTGCAACAGATATTAAAGGCGTTATAACAGATATTAAAGATGCTCCAATTTCTTATTCATCTATCTTAATAAAAGGCACAGGCAAAGGCACTACAGCCAATGCAAAAGGCGAGTTTTCTATTAGTCTAAACGAAGGAAATTATACTATAGTTTGTCAACATATAGGTTATAAAACAGTTGAAAAAAAGGTGAAAGTTGGAAAAGAAAATCAAACAATTAACTTCCAATTAGAAGAGCAGCAGTATAGCTTAAATGAAGTAATTGTAAAGAATGGTAGTGAAGACCCTGCTTATGAAATTATTAGAAATACTATAAAAAAACGTGAGGAACATTTGCACGAAATAAAAAAGTTCGATTGTGAAGTGTATGTAAAAAGCCAGATTCAATTGCGTAATTATCCAAAGAAATTTTTTGGTAACGAAGTTGATTTTGAAGATGGCGATACCAGTAAAAGAAAAATAATTTTTTTATCTGAAAGTGTTGCCAGATATAGTGTTGATGGAAAAGAAAAAAGAAAAATTGAAGTATTATCAACACGTGTAAGTGGTGCCAGTGATGGCTTTGGTTTAGCAAGTCCACAAATCATTTCTTTCTATCAAAACATCATCAATGTAGGTAGAGGCTTAAACCCTCGTGGTTTTATTTCTCCAATTTCTGACAATGCATTGCACTATTATAAATATAAATATGAAGGAAGTTTTATTGAAAATAATTTAATGGTAAATCGCATTAAAGTAACTCCAAGAAGAGGCTACGAGCCTTTGTTTACAGGCTATATCAACATTATTGAAGATGAATGGAGAATACACAGTACCGATTTATTTTTATTAAAAGCACAACAATTACAGTTTTTAGATACGCTAAAAATCCAGCAGATCTATGTTCCCCTAAACAGTCATTGGGTAATTAAACAACAAGTTATTTATCCTGCTGGAAAGTTTTTTGGTTTCGATTTTTTCGGCAATGTTGTTCAAGTGTATAACAAGTTTAACACCAACCCAAGTTTTGCAAAAGGCTTTTTCGACAACATTATTTTAAAGTATGATGATAGTAGCAACAAAAAATCTATTGCATATTGGGATAGCACAAGACCCTTGCCACTATTGGCTTCTGAGGTAAAAGATTATCAAAAGAAAGATAGTTTAGAGCAAGCACACAAAGATCCAAAATACCTTGATAGCATTGACAGAAAGAATAACAAAATAACACTTACCAAACTTGTTTTAACAGGTCAATCATTTAACAGAGAAAAGAAAAAGAGTTCCATTTTTATTGAACCACTTCTTTCCTCATTTTTACAATACAATACAGTTGAAGGCACTGTTGCAAGTTTGAATGTTCACTACAACAAAGAATTCTCAAAACGTAATAGGCTTGCCATCAATCCTAACCTAAGATATGGCTTTAGCAACACACATTTTAATGCAAACATTAACACCTATTATGCCTTTGGAAAAAAGTATTTAAACACAATAAATGCTAAGTTTGGCAGCAACGTTTTTCAGTTCGATAACAACAACCCAATTGATGCTTTAGACAATACATTTTCTACTCTACAATGGACAAATAATTATATGAAAATCTATGAGGCAAAATTTGCCAAAATAGACTATAGCAAAGGGTTTAACAAGGGTATTACATTAAAAGGAAGTATCAATTATCAGCATCGTTTAGCCCTTGAAAATACTACCAATTCTTATTGGAGAAAAGTAGCTGGCAGAGAGTTTACGCCTAACTATCCACAAGCCATTACATCATCAAATATTCCTGAGCATAATGCTTTGAGTTTAACAGGAGAAATTATTTGGAAACCAGGTGCAAAATATGTTGAATTTCCTGACAGAAAAATTAGCATTGGCTCAAAATATCCAACTTTCCATTTTGCATTTACTCAAGGGTTAAAAAATGTTTTGGGCAGTGATGTTGATTACAGCAAATGGTTATTTACAGTTACCGATGACCTCAATTTAAAACTTGGTGGAAGATTTAGTTATCGAATTAATGCTGGTGGATTTGCACACGCTACAAAAGTTTTTGTACCAGATATGAACCACATTTTGGGCAACCAAATTGCAACAGCATCTGCTTATTTAAACAGTTTTCAATTAATGCCATATTACTCGTATAGCAATACTGCAAAGCTTTTCAGCTCCACACACATAGAATATCATTTGAATGGATTGCTAACAAATAAAATTCCAGGCTTTAAAAAATTAAACTGGTTTTTTGTTTTAGGAGGAAATGCTTTTTACAATTATGATGCTAAGCAAGGTTATTACGAAGCAATGTTTTCTGTAGAAAATATTTTTAAATTCTTTAGGGTAGATTTCGTAAAAAGTTTTCCAACAACAAAAATGGATAGCCAGTTTGGTGTAAGGTTTTCTACTCCAGTATTGGGAGGAAAATAATTTGATACCTAAAAAAATATTATGCGTAAAAACAAATTCATTAAAATATTTTCATTGTTTCTTGTCATCATTTTCATCATTATGTTTTGGAGCGATAAAACAATTATTGATGCCTCAAAAGATAGACTGTATAACGATGTCAACTTAATTCCTCGCAATAAAGTTGGGCTATTGCTTGGAACAGGAAAGTATGCAAGCAATGGTGATCACAATACTTATTACGACAACAGAATTGCTGCTGCTGCAAAACTCATTAACGAAGGAAAAATAAAATACTTAATAATTAGTGGCGATAACAGCAGAAAAGATTACAACGAACCTGATTCTATGTTTGCAGATTTAAGAAAACTTGGCATTGACTCTTCACTTATGTTTTTAGATTATGCAGGTTTTAGAACATTTGATTCTGTTGAAAGATTGAAGAAGGTTTTTGGGCAAGATACGGTAACGATTATCTCTCAACAATTTCATAATGAAAGAGCTATTTACACTGCGTTTAAAGAAAATATTTATGCGATTGGCTACAATGCAAAAGATGTAGATAATTCTATTGGCATCACCACCCAAATAAGAGAAAAATTTGCAAGGGTAAAAGTCATACTTGATTTTTGGTTTGGTAACCAACCAAAGTATTTAGGCAATAAAATTACCATCCCAAATTAATTAATTCAATCTTTTATCTTTACACCAAATTCTATTTATGGCAGAAACAGTAATATCGCTAAGAGGCGTTAATATATATCAAGGAAAAAGTTTAATTCTTTCAGATGTAAACTTCACTATTGAAAAAGGTGAGTTTGTATATCTTGTTGGTAAAACAGGAACAGGAAAAAGTAGTTTACTGAAAACACTTTATGGCGAACTTACTTTAAGAGAAGGCTCAGCAAGCGTTGTGGGTTTTGATATAAGAACAATGGACTGGAAAAAAGTTCCTTTTTTACGTAGAAATTTAGGTGTTGTTTTTCAGGATTTTCAATTGTTGAGTGATAGAAATGTGTATGAAAATTTGAAGTTTGTTTTAAAAGCAACTGGCTGGAAAGATGAGAAGTTAATGGAAGAAAAAATTAATGATGTACTTGATAAAGTTGGCTTAAAAAGCAAGGCTTATAAAATGCCTTATGAAATGAGTGGTGGCGAGCAACAACGTGTTGATATTGCACGTGCATTGCTCAATTCTCCAAAACTAATTCTGGCAGATGAACCTACAGGAAATCTTGACCCTGAAACCAGCGATGAAATTATGCAATTGCTATTTCAAATTGCAAAAGATTATGGTACCACTATCATAATGGCAACACACGATTTTATTGTAATTAATCGTTATCCTTCACGAATGTTAAAAACAGAATTGGGTAAACTAATTGATAGCTCTGTTGGCTCAACTATTTAAAGGAATTTAGCAACTTTTTATTGCAAATTTTGTTATGTTTTTTGCTGTGGATAAGGCAAAAGTTTTGTTTTATTTTATCCACTCACTTCATAAAACAGCAATCCCTTAAATACTGTTCCATATTTTCACAACTGCTTATCAGTCCGTTTACCTATGATGGTCTATTTACAATGCGTTCATTTCTATGAACGCATTTTTATTAACTTCTTATTTAGAGTTTCGCAGTTACAGGCTTTTATATTTGCACTTTACAAATCACTCAGTATAAATGAAAAAAATAGATTGGTATATTGTTAAGAAATTTCTCACCACATTTTTCTTTGCTATATTCCTGTTTGTTGTTATTACTGTGGTAATTGATATGAGTGAAAAAGCCGAAGACTTTGTAAAATCTGGTTTATCTGCAACACAAATTTTTACGCAATATTATTTAGGGTTCATTCCTCATATGACAGCACTATTGTTTCCATTATTTGTGTTTATTGCTGTTATTTTCTTTACATCAAAAATGGCTGGACGTAGCGAAATCATTGCCATTTTAGCAAGTGGTGTTACTTACAATCGCTGGCTTCGCCCTTATTTAATTGGAGGTATTTTTCTTGCATTGTTGCTATGGTTTGCAGGAATGTACACTGTGCCAATTGCCAATAAAAAACGTACTTCATTTGAAACAAAATATGTTGATGCAAATTCGTCTTACGAAAGAACAATCAGCATTATTAATGATAGGGGAAATAGTATGTATTTGAAGATTGATTCCTTTACTTACGCTGTTATCAACAACTACGATACATCAACAAAAAGCAGTGCTGGCTGCGTTTTATATAAAGTTGTCAATAACAAACTGATTGAAAATGTAAAAGCAGATAAAATGTTTTGGGATAATAAAAAGAGCAAATGGAAACTGCAAAATTTAATCACAAGAGATATTGATACCGTTAAAGAAAAGCTATTTCAAACAGCCGAGCAACAGCTAAGTTTTGCTGCTACACCAAGGGATTTATTGAGAGGTAAATACACCAAGGATATTTTAACTTCACCAGAACTAAAACACTACATTAGTTTGGAATCTGAAAAGGGTTCAGAAAATATTAATGAGTTGCTGGTAGAATATGGAAGGCGAAATGCAACACCAGTATCAGTTATTATTTTAACGCTTATGGGTGCTGTTATTGCAGGCAAAAAAGTTCGTGGTGGAAGTGGTTCCCACATTGCCATTGGCGTGCTGATAGCATTGATATTTATTCTTACCGATAAGTTCTCTACTATCTTCTCTACCAAAGGAAGTTTTCCTCCAGCAATTGCAGTGTGGACACCCAATATCATTTTTAGTTTTGTAGTCTTATATCTTTATAAAAAAGCACCAAAATAAATCAGCACGAACTATGCAACTAACCATTAACATACCTGCACTTTTATTTCCTGCCATTACATTTTTAATGCTTGTTTATAGCAATAGGTTTTTAGCCTTATCCAACCTTATTCGTAACCTTCACGATAGATATAGAAAAGAGGTTGATAGCAGACCAAGCATTGTTCGTCAAATAAAAAATTTACGTACAAGGCTTACTATGATTAGGCTGATGCAGATTTTAGCAGTTACCAGTTTCTTGCTTTGCGTTATTTGTATGTTTCTCATTTTTACAAACAGGCAATCAGTTGCACATTGGTTATTTGCTGTTAGTATGTTTTCTTTGATGAGTTCAATGGTGCTGTCTTTGCTCGAAATTCAAATAAGCACAAAGGCTTTAGAGCACGAGCTTGGAGATATGGAACACGAGCTTGGAGATAGTAATGTTATTAAAGATTATTTTAAGAGTACGTTTGAGAAAAAGGATTAATTTAATATTATAAACTATAACCCAGACCAAACGAGGTATATTGAGTAAAATAGTTGCCATTGTTGCTGTTGGCATTATTATTTGTCCAAGAATTATAATAGTTTAAAGAAAACGATAAATGTTTTTTAGTTTTATAGCCAGCTACAAAATTTGCCCCAGTTTCCCATCGTTTAAAGTGAATATTCTCATCAGTTGCTGAAGCATCGTTATCGAAAAATATTTTTTGATTGATATCAGAAATTGTTGGTATTGGAATTATATCACCATATTGGGTGCGAGTTCCCTTTGACCTGCCAAATAGCCCATAATTTACTGTTGCACCTAAACCCAAATAAAAGCCATTTTCTTTTTTAAAATGATAAATCAATTGAATTGGCAACTCCAATTGATAGGTATAATTAACATACTCATCAATACTTGAGTAACCACCAATATATGAGATATTTTTTTCAATAAGCCCAATTCTTTTATTAACAATAAACAATGATGGGCGTATGTCAAAATGTTTGGAAAGAGGAAGTCTAATAGTTGCACCAATTTTATAGCCAAGTTTATTTAATGATTGAATAGAATAATGATTTTCCGGAATTCCCCAAAAATGTAAGTCAGGTTTGTCTGAACTACAATTAAGCAGGTTTGCTTCAAATGTAATAGCAGGTTTTTTATGTTTTGCTTTTGAAGTATTTGTTGCAGTTTGTGCAAAATTTAAAAAGCAAATAAAACAAGTTGCCGTGGCAATAATTATTTTTTTCATAAACTATGTTTTGTAATAGACAACAATATTATTAAAAATGTTGCATCCAATAAAAAAACTAATTCACAACTCTTCCACCACCAGCATATTTTCCCTGCCAGTAATGCTCGTTTAAGTCACTAATCATAACGCCATTACTTGTAGATGCGTGAACAAATTTGTTGTTATGTAAATAAATTCCAACGTGGTTTACATAACCGTGCTTTGCTTTAAAGAAAACCAAATCCCCTTCTTTTAAATTTTCTTTGTCAATCCTATCACTTGCAGCATACTGTTCTGCTGCGGTTCTTGGCAAATTTATTTTATAAACATCACGCATTATATTGCCAGTAAAAGCACTGCAATCAACACAGTTTTTTGTGGTGCCCCCCATACAATAATTTGTTCCCCACCATTCCTCTATATTAAAATATAAATTGGTGTTGGCAATGTTTTCAATGTACGTATCCAAAATAATTGCATACTTAAATTGCAATTGATTAATGCTTTCAATTTTTATTTTGGAAACTTTTGGAATGTCAGCAATAACAGGCTCTTCAGAATTTTTACTCTTGGTAGTAGCTGGTTTATGTTTAGACTTTACAACGCTGCCTGGTGTTATTTCAATGCCATCAATAAATTGAACTTTACGGGTTGCTTTTTTTCTATTAATTGCAGCAGTAGAGTTGTCTTTGTCAGTAATTTTATGCACCGATTTACAGCCAACAATTTCTGTAAGCGTTAACAATAAAACTAAAACATAAAGACAATTTTTCATTCGCCGTGCAATTTAACAGGTCGAGGCTTAAGTACAAAAAATGGTTTGACAATTAACATATTTAATCCTTTTACATATTACTTTACACCCAATACTTTAACGATGAAAAAAAGCAACTTAATTATACCAATAAACTTTGCAATATTTTTTATTTTAGCAATAACAATGTCATCTTGTTTTACTGGCAAAAGTGTTTATATACCAAAGTTCGACCCACTTTTTTTAAACGCTGGCAACTTTATGTCTGTTGAATATGACTATGCAGATAGCATTAATTATTTTGTTAAAAACGATGGAACAATTGTACAGTTTAAGCAACTTACCAGCAATAAACCTGATGCATTATTTTCACCACACCTCGCTTTTGACAATGTCAAAATACCACTAAAAGAAATCAAAGGCTATCTCTTATACAGAAGGTTTTTCATTAGAAAAGGACATAAGTTTTTTCCAAGAGTTGTTCACGGAAAAAAGTTGAATGTTTATCAGGAAGTGATTGATGGCTCATCATCAAGTATGACAGCAACTGGATCAACAGTCAATTCGCCTGGTTTTAATATTACAAAATACAAGTATTGGATTCAGGAAGGAGAAGCAGGTAAACTGGAGGTAATTGATGATACTGGAGATATAAAAAAGAAAATGATTGATTGCCCAACAACCTATGCAATGCTTGATAAAATAAGTAAAGAAACCAGAAAAAAGATTTTAAAAACTGATTACCTGTATCGCGTTTTTATGATTTACAAAAACGATTGTAAACTGTAGTTTTATAATGCGTATTTTTTACACATCATATAAAACAAATTCCTACTTTCACACCCAAATATTTTACAATGAAAAAAACACTAACGACGCTGCTATTTGTAGGCACTTTCTTAGCTGCTTGCAATCAGCCCAAAAACGAACCTTCTAAAGATGATAATGCAATCGTTGACGGACATCCAGCCTGGATAATGCAGGGAAATATTTATGAAGTAAATACACGCCAATACACGCCAGAAGGAACTTTTAAGGCATTTGAAAAACATCTTGACAGGTTAAAGAAAATGGGTGTGCAAACGCTTTGGTTTATGCCTATCAATCCCATTAGTTTAAAAGATAGAAAACGTGACAGCACACAACTTGGAAGCTATTATGCAGTTGCCAACTACAAAGCTATCAATCCAGAATATGGCAATATGGAAGACTGGAAAGCATTAGTTAAACACGCACACGAAATGGGTTTTAAAGTAATTATTGACTGGGTGCCTACACATAGTGGTGCAGACCATTACTGGCTTACTGCCAATCCAGATTTTTATATAAAAGATGCCAAAGGAAATCCTATCAGCCAATATGATTGGACAGACACTCGCAAACTTAATTATAAAAATCCACAGATGGTTGATAGTATGATTAACTGTATGAAATTCTGGATTACTGAAAGTAATATTGATGGCTTTAGATGTGATGTTGCAGGTGAAGTGCCTGATGACTTTTGGAGCAAAGCTATTCCTGAATTGAAGAAAATGAAAAACATTTTAATGCTTGCAGAAGGTGATAAACCAAGTTTGCACAAAGATGGATTTGATATGTCTTATGCCTGGCAAGATTTTGCAGCAATGGTAAAAATTGCTAAAGGCAAAGCAACTACTGCGTCTTTAGATTCTGTAATTGCAAAAGATGATACTGCGTTTCAGAAAAATAAAATAAGGATGTATTTCACATCCAACCACGACGAGAACAGTTGGAATCAGGCAGACTTTGGCACAATGCCAGGCGATATTCACGCACCTTTTGCAGTGATTACACAAACTATTAAAAATAGTGTTCCATTAATTTATGGCGGACAAGAAGAACCATTTTTAGACAGCTTAAAGTTCTTTGTAAAAGACACCATTATTTTTGGTAAATATCAACGTGCAGATTTTTACAGCAAACTGCTTGCACTGCGTAAAAGCAACCCTGCCTTGGCACCAAATGCAGGCTATACAAAGCTTTCAACAAATAATGATGCAGCCATTTTTGCCTTTGTGAGAGAGCAGGATAAACACAAGGTTTTGGTGGTAACCAATCTATCAGCTAAACCACAAACAGCTACCATTGCCAATGCAATTATTAATGGTGAGCCTACAAATATCTTTAATGGCAAAGCAGAAAAAATTGCTGCAAATCAGGCTATCAATTTAGCAGCTTGGGGATATAATGTTTATGATTATAAATAGTATAAAATGAGCAATATTAAAAAGCCTCTGCATTGAAATGCAGAGGCTTTTTGTTTATTTAAAAAACTACTAATAAAACTATTCCCAGATTTCTTCTTTTCCTTCAAGCCAAAGTTTTACTGCTGCTGTGGTAACGCTTTTTGGTCTTTCAAGAGGAAAGCTCAAAGCCCTGTCCCAGCACAAGCTTGCCAATACTCCCAATGCCCTGCTTACTGCAAACAACACTGTGTAAAACTCATATTCAACCAAGCCATAATGCACCAACAATGCACCACTGTGGGCATCAACATTTGGCCAAGGGTTTTTAATTTTTCCTAATGATTGCAAAATTGGTGGCACGGTTTCATAAATATTCCAAACTGTTTGGCAAAGCTCATCGTTTGGCATATGCTTTTTACCAAATTCCATTTGTGCCTGAAAGCGTGGGTCAGTTTTACGCAATACTGCGTGTCCATAACCTGGTACAACTTTACCAGCAGCTAATGTATCTTTAACGTATTGTTCAATTTGTTCTTTGCTTGGCACTTTTGTATCAAGCTTTTCCTGCATTTCAAAAATCCACTTGATTACTTCCTGATTTGCCAAGCCATGCAATGGACCTGCCAAACCATTCATACCTGCTGCATAAGAAAGGTAAGGATCACTCAATGCACTACCTACAAGGTGTGTGGTATGTGCAGATACATTCCCACCTTCGTGGTCTGCGTGAATGGTCATATATAAACGCATCAACTCTTTAAAGCTTTCGTCAGTGTAGCCCATCATATGTGCAAGGTTTCCAGCCCAGTCTAATAAACCATTAGGCTGAATATGCTCGTTGTTTTTATATTTTCTTCTATATACATAAGCTGCAATATGAGGCAAACGGGATATCAAATCCATTGCATCATCATACACAGGATTCCAATAATCTTTTTTGTTTAATCCAGCAGCATATTCTTTAGCAAAATTGCTTTCTGTTTGTAAAGCCATTACACCACTCACAAACATTGTCATTGGATGTGCAGATATTGGTAAAGCATCAATCACTTTAAAAACGTGAGCAGGCACGTGGCTTCTGCGTTGCCACACACTTGAAATATGGTCTGTGTCTGCTTCTGTTGGCAATTCACCCAATAACATTAGGTAAAACAATCCCTCAGGTAAAGGCTCTTGACCACCTTCTGCCTTTGGTAATTTCTCTTGCAACTCTGGAATAGTGTAACCTCTAAAACGAATACCTTCTTGAGCATCAAGCAAACTTGTTTCAGTAACAAGTCCAGTAATGCCTCTCATTCCCTGATAGGCTTGTGCAAGCGTTACCTCTCCTATTTTTTTATTTCCGTGTTCTTTTAAAAGGTCTTTAATTTCAGCATTGGCAATATCTGCTTTGGCTTTAAATGTGTCTTTAATGATGCCCATCGTTATTGGTTATTAAGATTAAAATGATTTGCAAATGTGATACAAAAAACTTATACGCTATCTTAATTCATTAAAAATATTTTGCAATCGCAAAGCGTACACATTGGAAACGTTATTATATATGAAAAATGTGGCTCGAATTGCTTGTAGGATAGGATGTCTTCGAGTCGGATATTATTTTTTCAAAAGTTTGTTCGTAATAATTTCACCATTGGGAGTAATTACTTCAACAAAATACAACCCAGCTGTAAGGTTACTAATATCAACTGCTTTATCGTTTTCAATATTATTTAAAATCATTACTATTTTTCCAAGGCTGTTATAAACTTTAACCTGTTTAATATGTTGTTTGGTAAAATATATTAAATCGTTTGCAGGGTTAGGATAAATGATAGGTTTATTGTTGTTAAGTACTGTATTAACTTCAACAATTTTGCTGTAATTTCTGCTGCCATCATTGTCAACAATTTCCAACCTATAATAGTTCGTTGCAGATAAAGAATTAACGTTAGCATCGGTAAATGAATAGCTTGAGTTTCCTTTTGCTTTCACATTACCAATAGTGTTGAAAACGCTACCATTATTGCTTTTTTGAACGTTGAAATAAGATGTATTTATTTCAGTAGCAGTTTGCCAGTTAATTAAAATATTGTCAAACTGTTTAGCAGCAGTAAGGCTTGAAAGCTCTACCGGCAAAGGGTTTGAAGTAGCTAACCAAATAGTGGCATTCATTATTAAACGTTTGTGATTGCCCGAAACAGCAGTGGCATAACTACTGTACAAAGTGGTGCTGGTGTTTCCAGTTCCATCATCAAAAGGAGAGCTATCACCAACTGCAACAACTTTTCCCTGGCCATATCTTGCATAGGCACACAGTGCATTGGTGTTGCCTGTTGTGCTACTACCAGTTGTAAAAATGATGCCTTTGGCAGAAGCATTAGCTGTTTTATCAATACTCATTGTTGTCCCATTGCTGTACTGAATTTGAGTAACATTTCCCATTGATCCGTGCAGTAAAGAATCAGTAGCAGAACTTAAAACATTGCTGCTTGTTGGAGAAATATTTACCGTGTCGAACATTATTCCAAACGGATTTGTTTTTACTGTGTTATTGTTAAAAAAGTCTCTCCAAATATGTGGAGAATCCCAGCCATCGTTGTTTCTATCAGAAATGTTGTGGTCTGAAATCATAAATAATCCACCGCCATTTTGAACAAAGTTCATCATAGCAACCATTTCAGCAGTTGTAAATTTAATATTGGGTTCATCTACAACAAATACTTTATAGTTCGATAAATCCTGGGCGTTGGAACTATTGCCATAGCTGATAACGCCATTGTATGGAAGCGTTTCAACAATATATCCTTTGTTCACACAATCAATTCCCCAACTTGATAAAGCTCCAGTCCAGTATGTTTCAGCAGTTGATGTCGTGATACCACTTTGTGCAGGTGTTGGTATTCTTTGTGGATTGGATTGTGCAGTTGTACTCGTTGATATGTATGGCAAGCCTGTTGAACCACTATATTTAATGTTATGCAGGTCTGCATCTATTACCCAGTCAGCGTTTCCAGCAGTTTCTGCTTTCGATGCATCAAACAAAACCTTCACCTGTGCGTTTGAAAAGTAAGTTGAGATTAATAGAAATATGCTAAGTATAAATTTATACATTGATTTTAATTAAGGGTGAATGGAACAATATCTTGCAACTGCAAAGTAAACTTTACAGCAGCAATAAAAGTGCTGCAACGAATTAATAATAAATTAAAATTTGAGGTTATTATTTTCTGTAAATTGTTGTAGGTGCAGCTTGTGCAGCAGCGTACAACACAATATCAGCAATGGTTACATTAGCAGGAGCATTGATAGCATATAGAATTGCATCTGCAACATCTTCTGGTTTGATGGGCTCAAAACCTTCATACACTTTATCAGCCCTCTCTTTATCGCCTTTAAATCTTACTAAAGAAAAATTTGTTTCAACAGCACCAGGAGCAATATTTGTTATACGAATTCCGTGTTGTGTAAGGTCGAGTCTCATTCCTTCGCTAATAGCTTCAACAGCTTTTTTACTGGCACAATAAACAGCACCATTTTGGTAAGTATATTTTCCTGCTACAGAGCTGATGTTTACAATGTGTCCAGATTTTCTTTCAACCATCAAAGGCATTATGGCTCTTGAAACATATAGTAATCCTTTCACGTTTATGTCCATCATTAAATCCCAATCTGCAATATCTCCATTTTCAATTGACGATAATCCGTGTGCATTTCCTGCACAGTTTATCAGTATGTCAATATTTTTCCATTCATCGCTTAAAGAGCCAATAGAATTAACCACTTCAGCGTTTTTGCTTACATTAAAGCACAAAGCAATCACTTTAACTTTTTGTGATAATTCCTGCTGAATTTCTTGAAGTTTTTGTTCGTTTCTTCCACAAATAATCAGGTCTATATTATTGTTTGCAAAAGCCTTTGCAGTAGATAAACCTATACCACTTGTAGCTCCCGTTATTAATGCAATGCGATTCATTTTAATAAACAAATTTTATAACCAAAGCAACCACACCCCAAACACAACTTGAAATAAAGATTCCCTTGCCAGTTTTGTATTTGTCGGTATTAATGAAAATGGTAAATATTACAATATTTATAAACATTGAGAAAGTAAGGACATTCGTAAGAAAATGCTTCTCAGAAAACAGCAATTGTAAATATTCTACAAAGTTTGCAGTCCTCAATTTCCAAAAATAAAAACCAACTACTCCTAACAGAGGGCCAAAAGTGCCAAGCACCAATCCATATATTGTATTGTCTTTAAGCATTAGAATTTCCAGTTTTGTATTTGTTTTTTAATGGCATAATTAGTTAGGTCAAACTGAATAGGCACAAGGCTTACATAGTTATTTGCCAATGCCCACACATCAGTATCTTTTCCTTTGTCAAAGTTCACAAATTCGCCGGTGAGCCAATAATATTTTTTGCCGTGCGGGTCCAATCGTTCAACAAATTTTTCTTCATACCTTGCATAAGCCTGCTTGCAAACTTTTATC
>JANYEP010000217.1 GCA_025363075.1 Chitinophagaceae bacterium
ATTGACGATAAAAAGTAAGATCTTTCATTACTTGCCAGGTAAAAATTCTAAAACTACTATCTGGTGCATAAAGCTTTGAAACCCTTACTGAGTCGTACTTATAGTTAAATGAATAAGGAACTTTAAGTGAGGTAACTAAGCCTTTAATGAGAAGTTCGTTGCTTTTAAACCGTTGCACCCAGTCAACAGAATTAATGATGCTATCTGTATAAATTTTTAGCTCATTTTCAACTTTTTTCAATTCAACATAATTTTCTTTACCAATACCTTGTGAAAAAGTATTAAGTGAAAAAAATACACATCCGATGAAAAAAAATGTTAAACGCATTGGTAATATTTATATAAAAATATGCAGATAATTATTGCATAAAAGTTAAATATATTCTGTGGCTATTTCAATGCTTTAGCAAACTCCAGTAAATCATTGAATCTGTAATCTATTAAAGCATTTGGAAATGAAACCTCTGGATTTGTAGTTGCAAGAAACACTGTTTGCACGCCAGCATTTCTGCCAAACTGCATATCACTTGGTTTGTTGCCTACCATTATTGATTTGCCAAAATCAATTTCAGGAAAATCCTGCTTTGCCTGCAAAGCCATACCAGCATTGGGTTTTCGGTTAATTGAAGTGTTATCTAAATCTGTACAGTAATAAATTTTATTAACCCTTCCACCCTCTTTAATAATTTCATCAACCATATTTTTATGAATATTATGCAATTCATCTTTGCTCATTAAACCTTTGCCAACACCACGTTGATTGGTTACCATTACAATTACCCCAAACTTTTCGTTGAGAATTTTCATTGCTTCCTTTACACCATCATAAAACATAAATTCATCCCAGTGCAGAATGTAATCCTCTTTTTTTTCGTGATTAATAACACCATCTCTGTCTATAAAAAGTGTCCAAGTTTTATCAATATTTAAACTCATATTATCGGTTAATAATTTTTGAAATAAGTTTCACCTTCTTGTAAGTTTGATACCTCGCTACCATCGTCTATTTTAAAATAAGTTTCAACAGTTCTTCTTTCTGTTAAACCTGGTAAAAAACAAGCAAAATGTAAATGAGATCCAGAGGTAAAACCACTATGCCCACTCAAAGCAATCACGTCTCCTTGCTTTACTTTATCACCAACTTTTACTTTTGAGCCTTGAAATTGTATGTGGCAATAACTCACAAATGTTCCATCACTGTGATAAACATTTACGAAATTATTATACTTCAAACAACTTTTATTTGGGCAAGATTGTGTGTTGCTCTGCACAACACTTACAACAACTCCATCCCTTGCTGCTACTATGTTTGAGCCATCTGGCATTGAAAAATCCAACGCTCTTTCTGTTTGATGAGAGAAGCTACCAAAATATCCTTGCCATAACTTGCAACTACTTCCTTTTTCAAAAGGCAAATCATATTCATAGGCAGTATCATATTCTTGCAAAGTAATATCTCCAAAGTTGGATTGAAATTTATAAGAATACTTATAGATGCTATTATCGCTCGCCTTTTGCAGTTCTGCAATTAAATAATTATTGGTTTTTGCCGGCACTACAAAAATCTCCTGATTGCCAGTTGTAGCAATCATATTGGTTAATTTAAAAGTCATTTTTACAGACACAGGGCAATACTCTGGATTATTTGCAAAAATGCCAACTCCCTTTTCTGTTTTTTGGGATATAAAATCTATTTTGGGCTGAGAAAAAGAAAAGCAATGTATGAGCAAGAAAGCAATGATTGCTAAAAATTTTTCTTTCATTAAAACAAGTTTGCTTCAACAAGCTCGCAAATAATATGCCCTATCATAATGTGGCTCTCCTGAATGCGTGGAGTATCGCTTGAAGGCACATTGAGTAACACATCGCAAGCGTCTTTCATTTTACCGCCACTCTCACCAGTAAGTGCAATAGTTGTGATGCCAATTTGTTTTGCAACTTCAAATGCATTAAGAATATTTGTTGAGTTTCCACTCGTGCTTAGGCCAATTACAACATCACCTTTTGCACCAATACCTTCAAGCAAACGAGAATAAATTACATCATAACTATAGTCATTTGCAACGGCAGTTAAATAAGATGTGTTACAGTGCAAAGCCTCTGCTGGCAAGGCTTTACGATTTTTATAAAATCTTCCACTAAACTCTGCTGCCAAATGTTGGGCATCTGCAGCACTACCACCATTACCACAAAACAATACTTTACTACCTGCTTTAAAAGCATTGGTAATTGTTTCAACTGATTGAGAAATTTTTGATAGTATTACCTCATCGCTCAACAATAATTGTTTTGTGCTGATAGATGTTGATATAATTTCTTTTATTTTTTGTTGCATAATATTTTAATTACTGCGAAAATAATGGTTGATGATAACAATGCTTAAATCATAATTATTTCAAAGTCTTTATTTAAACTTGCAAGTTGTGTTTCTAATCTTTCTTTATGTGTGTCTGTAATAAATATTTGTGCATCGTTTTCGGAGGAAACTATGTGCAGTAAATTATTCATTCTATTAGCATCCAATTTTTCAAAAACATCATCTAATAATAAGATTGGTGGGAATCCTTTGTGTTGATTTATTGTTTGCCATTCGCTCAACTTAAACGCAAATAACAAACTCTTTCTTTGCCCTTGCGATGCTTCAATTTTGAACTTCTTTTCACTCATCAATATTTCAATATCATCTTTGTGAATACCAATATTGGTGCGTTGCAGAGCCATATCGCTTTGCAAATTTTGTTGCAAAAGCTGCAAGAAATTATTATTGATTAATTGGCTTTGATAGCTACAAATAATAGTATCATTTGTATTTGCAATTTGCTGATAACTATCTGTTACAGATGGCAAAAAATCTACTAAAAAAGATTGACGAATATTGAAAATAATATTGCCTTTTGTTGCTAATTGTTCTGTAATAATGTTAAACAATATGTCATCTAAATTATTGGTTGCAGCATATTGTTTTAGCAGACTATTTCGCTGTTGCAACAGATTATTGTAAGCAATTAAATGTTGCAAATAATCGCCATTTATTTGCGAAAGAATTACATCAATAAACTTTCTTCTTATCTCGCTGCCACCAGTTATTAATTCTACATCATCTGGTGCAATCATCACGCAAGGAAGTTTACCAATATGCTCTGAAAGCTTTTTATATTCTTCATTATTCAACAAAAATTCTTTCTTGTTATTTTCTCTTAAAATGCAGGTAACATTTACATCATTGTTTTCTAAAAAATAATTGCCTTCGAGCCGAAAGCCCTGCAAATCGTGGTTTACATTGCTTCCATCACTTCTATTAAAATAACTTTTGGAGAAAGATAAGTAGTAAATTGCATCAAGCAAATTGGTTTTACCTACACCATTTTGACCACAAATTCCAACTATGTTTTTTGTGAATTGAAAACGTTGTTGGACGTAGTTTCTAAACTGTACCAAACTTATATTTTGCAGTTGAAGCATTGCAGCAAAGTAATTGCAATTTATAGTTGTCGTTGAAAAAGATTCAGCAGATTTTCTATATTCGTTCAAATAAAAAAGGGATTGTATTTTGATAAAATACAATCCCTTTAAAATCTTCAAATATTCTTAATCAACTTTTGTAACCTTAATTACATTGGTAGGTAAATGTTGGTGAATTGGTGTGCTACCAGTGTTTACAACAACATCTCCAGTATTCAAGAAACCTCTTTGTTTTAAAATGTTAATTTGATCAACAACAATGTTGTCAAGACTTTCCTCTTCGGCGTAAAAGAATGCTCTCACACCCCAGCTCAAACTTAATTGATTTACCAAGCTTCTTTCTTTAGTAAAAATAAATACTGGCGACTGTGGACGATAACTACTCAACATAAATGCTGTGTAACCACTCTGTGTCATACCAATTAAAGCATTTGCGTTAAGGTCTTTTGAAATTTTACAAGCATTATAACAAACTGCATCACTTAAAAAAGATGGTGAGTGTGATAGTGGTTTTAAATCTTCTTCTCTGTTGTAGCGATACTCAGTTTGCTCAACTTGGCGAATAATTTTACGCATTGTTTCTACCACCAACGCAGGATGATTACCAGCAGCAGTTTCACCACTTAACATTACAGCATCTGCACCCTCAAGCACAGCATTTGCAACGTCTGTAATCTCACTTCTGTTTGGTTTTGTTCTATCAATCATACTCTCCATCATTTGCGTAGCAACAATTACAGGCTTTGCACGATGGATGCATTTTCTAATTAATTCTCTTTGAATTAATGGCACTTGCTCAATAGGAAGTTCAACACCCAAATCGCCACGTGCAATCATAATAGCATCACTTTCTACAATAATGTCTCTGATGTTTACAAGAGCTTCTGGCTTTTCAATTTTTGCAATAATTTTTGTTTTGCTTTTCTTTTCGTTCAACTTATTTCTAAGAATAATAATATCCTTAACACTGCGAACAAAACTTAATGCAACCCAGTCTAATTTTTGCTCAATAATAAATTCTAAGTCAACCAAATCTTTATCAGTAATGGCAGGTAAAGAAATTTTTGTATCGGGTAAATTAATTCCTTTTTTTGAAGATAAAACACCACCAAGCGTTACTTGTACTTTTACATCTTTTGATCGTGTAACTTCAACAACTTTCACTTCGATTTTACCATCATCAATCATAATGGTATTACCAATTTTTACATCTCCTGCAAGGTCGGGATAGCTAACATAAATTTTTTCTTTTGTACCTACACATTTTTCGTTGGTAAAAGTTAATATGTCTCCAACCTCTAAATCAAGGTGATTGTTTTCTATTTCACCAACCCTTAGTTTAGGACCTTGCAAATCGCCAAGAATGGCTATATTGTAGGGTTCTGTAGCATTTATCTGGCGAATGAAATCAATAATTTTTTGTTTGTCTTCGTGTGAACCGTGAGAAAAGTTTAAACGAAAAACATTGACACCTGCACGAACAAGGTCTAATAATTTATCGTAAGTATCGCAAGCAGGACCAACAGTTGCGACAATTTTTGTGCGGTGATGTGTGTGGTCAATTCCTGCTTTTGTGTCCATATCTTGATGGAGGTATTTGTTTAGGTTGTTGCTCATAATTTTTTTAGTTTAACTTGCTAATATTTTTACAATTTTCATCCACTCTTGTCCTATTGTTTGCTTTTGTTTTACTGCCTTATCAAGCGGTGTATAATGAATTTTATTGTTGATTACACCAACCATTACATTGTGTCTTCCAATCAATAAACTTTCTACTGCATAGTAACCCATATGGCTTGCAATCAATCTATCTGCACAACTTGGAGAACCACCACGTTGAATATGCCCAAGAATACAAACTCTTGTATCAGCAGTAGGTATTCTTTCTTTAATAATTTCTGCAAGTTTGTTTGCATCGCCATATTCACCACCTTCTGCCACTACAACAAGGTTTACCAATTTCTTTCTTTTCTCTTTTTCGCTTAAAGAGCAAATGAGGTCATCTATGTCTGTTTTATTTTCTGGAATTAAAATATTTTCTGCACCAGTTGCAATACCACTGTGCAATGCAATGTAACCAGCATCACGTCCCATTACCTCAACAATAAATAATCTATCGTGAGCATCCATAGTATCTCTAATCTTGTCGATAGCCTCAACAGCAGTGTTTACAGCAGTGTCAAAGCCAATGGTAACATCAGTTCCAGCAATATCTTTATCAATTGTTCCAGGCAAACCAATACAAGGAATATCGTATTCGTTACTAAAAGTTTGGGCTCCTTTGAAGCTACCATCTCCACCAATAATAATTAAGCCATCAATGCCGTGTTGTTTTAAATTATTGTACGCTGCTTTTCTGCCCTCTGGAGTTGTGAAAGCCTTACTGCGTGCAGTTTTCAGGATAGTTCCACCACGTTGAATAATATTAGCAACAGAACGAGAATCCATTTCGTGAATATCATTTTCTATTAATCCAGAATAACCTCTCATAATTCCACAAACGCCCAATCCATTGTATGTACCTGTTCTTACAACAGCTCTAATAGCTGCATTCATTCCTGGAGCATCGCCACCAGAGGTCATAACACCAATCTTAGTTACCTTTCCTTTTTTCATTCAGTTTGTATTCGTGAACAAATGTGTAATCGATACACGAAACAAAAATAGGGGATTGTATTTTATTGAAAATGATATTGATGAAGTCAATTAATTTTGCTACAAATAATACAATCAAATTTTGCAAACAAACTCCATCAGTCTCAATAAATTTATCAGCGATACAGGCTATTGCTCTCGTAGAGAAGCAGATAATTTAATTACAAAAGGAAGGGTTTTATTGAATGATAAACCTGCACAATTGGGCAATCGTTACAAGCCAGGAGACTCTGTTGAAGTTGATGGAAGCCTTATTACTACTGCATCTAAGCCAAAGAAAAAAGAAAAATTAATTTATATTGCACTTAATAAACCAGCTGGCATTACTACAACAACTGAAGAAAACATTCGTGGCAACATCGTTTCTTTTATCAATCATCCTAAACGTATTTTTCCTATTGGTCGTTTAGATAAAGATTCTGAGGGATTAATTTTTTTAACTAACGATGGAGATATTGTAAACAAAATTTTGCGTGCAGGTAACAACCACGAAAAAGAGTACATTGTGAAAGTCAATAAACCCATTGACAATTTTTTTGTTCAAAAAATGGCAAGTGGTGTGAGAATAAAAGATGGAATGACGAAGCCTTGTGTTGTGAAATTTATCAGCAAACACACTTTTAGAATCATTTTAAAACAAGGAATGAACAGGCAAATAAGAAAAATGTGTGAGGCGTTTGATTACAGTGTTATGAGTTTGCAAAGGGTGAGAATTATGAACATTAAATTAAAAGATATTCCACTTGGAAAATGGCGATATTTAAGCGATGTTGAAGTTGCAACGATAATGGATATGGTGAAAGACTCAAGCAAGACAAATTAAATATAAAACCCTCGAAGCATATTGCTTCGAGGGTTTTATAAATCGTACTTCTAATTTCGTATCTCGTACTTAGTTTATTCCACCACCAATTTCTTAGTAGTTTTTCCTTGTTCTGTAATGGTTGAAACTAAGTAAAACCCTTTTGCAAGATTGCTGATGTCAATAGTATTTGTTCCCATACTTAATGCTTGCACTTTTACTTGTTTGCCATACAAATCAGTAACTACAATACTTCCAGCTCCTACTAACTTTTCAACTTGTAAACTTACTGTTGAACGTGCAGGGTTTGGATAGATTGTAAAGTCGTTATTCAACATTCCTTGTTCGTTATTCGCTATTCCATTTACTCCTCTATGTAAAGGACAAGTTGCAGCAACAGTAATTGCTACACTACGACTACTTGAACAACCTAAAGATGTGATGGTGTATTTTATGGTAGCTGCACCAGCATTGAGAATATTCATAAACCCGTTACTTGCGTTAATACTTGTAACCAATGGTGCTGTTGAACTCCAGACTCCACCTATTGGTGAGCCTACTAACCTAAAAGTATCGCCCACACAAAATGCTCCTCCTGCACCTCTTTGTGGATTAGGTGTAACAACTGATGCATACTGTATAGTTGGTATTGCTGGTATTGGGTTTACCGAAACATTATAATTTGCCGTGCTATTGCAAACTCCATTTGTTATTTTATAACTGATAGTTGCTGTTCCTTTATACACCCCTGTTACTATGCCAGTACTTGCATTTACTGTTGCTATACTTGTAGATGGTGTACTCCAGCTACCTCCTACTGATGTGGTGCTTAATGCTGTTGTGCTACCAACACAAACATTATTATTCCCTGTAATAGCGTTTGGCGTTGCAACTTCATTAACTGTAACAATTGTTGATGCTGATGATTGACAACCATTGGCTGTCGTTTTTGTGTAGGTGAGTGTGCATATTCCGTTGCCTGTGGCTACTATAGTTCCAGTTGCTCCTGTAGTTGTTGTAACTGTTGCAATAGATGGATTGTTACTACTCCAAATTCCTCCTCCACTTGTATTCGTATTATTTACACTTGTTGTTGCTCCTATTTTACAAAGCGTTGCTATACTTGTTGATGAAACACCAATTGCAGGTAAAGGGTTTACAATTAATTTAAATTTATTGCTCACAGAATTCTGATTAATTACACAACCTAAATTGCTTGTTAATACACACCAAACAGAATCGTAACTTGCTAAACCATTGTCAGCATAAGTATTGCTATTACTGCCAACATTTGCACCATTCTTTTTCCATTGAAAACTTGGTGTATTGCCACCATTTACAGGTGTTGCAGTAAACACAATATTTGTTCCAGCACAAATTGTATTGCCTGTATTCGATTGAAGGGAAACTGTAGAAATAGCATTGGCAATAGCAGTAACTACAGTTGATGGTGTGGTTACTGAGCATCCATTTGCACCAATTATTGTTACTGAATAATTGCCAGAATTGGCAACATAGATTGATTGTATTGTTGCACCATTGTTCCATAAATAACTACTACCAACACCTGCTGTTAACATAACAGAGCCACCACTACAAAAACTTGTTGCTCCATTGGTGTTAATGATAGAAGAAGGTTGTGCTTTAACTGTTATTTCTAAAGTGGCTATCCTTCCATTTCCATACAAATTAGTTCCACTAACAGTAACATTTCCAGATGTTGCATTACTACCAAAATTTACAGTAATACTATTTGTTTGGCTTATTCCTGTTGCACCATTTGGCAATAGCCAAGTATATGATGTGGCACGTGCAATGGCAGGCACAGTATAGGTTACAGCATTTTGACCTTGACACACAGTTGCAACGCCTGTAATAGCTTTTGCAGTATCTGGCAAATTATCTAAAACAGTTTTTAATAACAAATATCCCGTTGCAGCAACGCTTGCTGAATCTGAATTACTAATAGCACAGGCAACTGTTTTTGTATTTGGTTCATAAAACATTTCACTTAAATAGCCAAGCGTTTTGCCACCATGCCCCCAAGTGGTTGTACCTGCAACAATTCGTTTTTGAATACCAAAACCAAATTGATTTGCTCCGGTTAAAAAGGTTGTCATTTGTGTTAATGAACCAGCACTAACAACTTGTCCAGAGAATAAAGCATTATACCATTTTGCCATATCGCCAGCAGTTGAATATATTGCACCAGCAGCACCAGATGCACTGTTTAAACCAGTTCTGGGTGTATCTGCCTCATCAATACCTGATACCCAAGGGTGGGCAATAGTACCAACTACAGTTTCTTTAAAAGAATAAAAAGTACTGTCTAAATGCACTCTATTAAGCAAGCTGTCTCTAATAAGTTTTGATATATGAAATCCTGTAGCATTTTCAGCAATCATTCCCAATAACATATAATTTGCATTGGAATAGTTAAACTTATTAGCACTTGGGGCAGCAAATTTTGGATCTTGCCAACCCAAAACTTCATCTACTGTAAAAACCCTGCTTGGAAATTTTGTTGCACTATCAAAAAATTCTATACTATTATCTGACAATCCACTTGTATGATATAGTAATTGTTTGATGCTTATAGTAGAGTCTATGTTATTATACTTTTTTGTAACCCACTTACCTAAATGATCGTTTAAATTAAGTTTGTTCGCTTCTACTAATTTCATAATAGTTGCAGCTGTAAAGAGTTTGGTATTGCTGGCAATGCTTAATTCCATATCTGTTGTTATTGGATGACCAGCATAAGAAACGCCATAAGTGCCACGCCAAATTCCTTGCCCAGGAACATAAATACTTGCAGATACCCCTTTTACTTGTTGAGGAACTCCAGCAATTAAAGTGCTATCCAGTTTTGCAGCTAAATAGGGATTAAAGGTTTGAGACTATACACAGCCAATGCTAATGAGAAATATTGCTACCAAGGCAATACTAAAGTTTTGAATAATCTTTTTCATAAACTAAGTTTTAAAATGTGATGAAATATCAATCGCTTGTATGTGAAGTTGTATTGATTGAATTTATTTTTCACTGCACTTTAGATAACGTTATGTTCTAATGAGAAAGCGTTAAAAATCTGGGTAATTATATAATAGTTTTATGAAAAAAGTTTAAGCAATTCTACCCTTCGTCTTATAGATACTTCAAGCTGCGTTCCATCTTGCATTTGCACCAACAATGCATCTTCCTTTAACAACTTAGATAAGTAGTTGAGATTTATGATATGTGATTTATGAATACGAAAGAAGTGTTCTTGTTCTAACTTTTCTTCGTATTCTTTTAGCGTTTTTGATACTAATATTTTAGTGCCATTGTTTAAATAAAAAGTACTGTAGTTATTGTCCCCTTCAATTCTAATAATATCGCTAAGTTGCACCAGTTGTGCGTCTTTTATCGAATGTAATAAAATTCTATCTGTTTGTTGATGCGAATGTTTTATTGCAGTTGTTAGTTCACTTATTTGTTGTGCAATTTGCTTTTCTTTAGCTTTTTTCTCTACCACTTTATTCACTGCTTTTCTCAGTTCGTCATATTCAACAGGCTTTAGTAAATAATCTAAAGCATTTGCCTTTATGGCTTTTATGGCAAACTGTGGATATGCAGTAACCATTATTACTTCGTAGTTTTTTACAGGTAAAGCATCTAATAAGTGAAACCCATCTTGCTGGGGCATTTCAATATCTAAAAACAGAATATCAGTATTTGCATTTTCATTAAAAAACAAAATAGCATCAGCAGCATTAGTAAAACTATTTACTACCTTAACTTCTGGGCAAACAAATGATAACTTTATTTGCAAGGCACTTATTAATTCCTGTTCATCATCTACTATAACTGCATTAAGCATTATCAACAATTTTGGGTAAGTATATATTTACAATAGTTCCTGTTTCAATACCTGTTTTATCAATTATCTCAACAAGCTCTTTGTTGATATTTTTATGTAACGATTTTAGCCTATTCAAAGTCAATTCCATACTTACAGAGTTGTGCATTCTGTTTGATTCTTGTTTTATAACTGTTGCTTTTTCTCTACCAATTCCATTATCTTCAATCGTTATTTTTAAATAGTCTGTTTCTTCTTTCACTACAATTTCTATCAACCCACTTTTGCCTTGCAAATGGCGTATGCCGTGAATTACAGCATTCTCAACAAAAGGTTGCAAGAGCATTGGGGCAATTTTATACTGCAACAAGCTTTCATTTACATTGATGCGAAAATTAAACAAAACGCTGCTTCGCATTTGTTCAATTTGCAAATAAGTTTCTAATGTTTCCACTTCTTCTTCTATGCTTATAAAGTTCACTAAAGTTTGTTCTAAAATTCGCCTTGATAGTTTTGAAAATTTTTGCACCAAACGAGATGCTTCTAATTGTTTATTTAATAAAATATAAGCATCAATAGTAGCAAAACAATTAAATACAAAGTGTGGATTCATTTGTGCCTGCAAGGCTTTTAGTTGATATGTATTTACTTCTTGCTCTGCCAATAATTTTTCTTGCAATGCAATAGTATTCTTGCGTTTCAATGCTTTACTTCTATTAAATAAAACAAATGCAATAAGTAATGCAACCAACAATAACAAAGCAACAATTAGCAAACTATTTTTTGTTTGTATAGTTTTACTATTTGCTATTACTACTTTTTGTTCAGCTTGTAAACTATCGGCAAATGTTTTCTTATTCAATTCATATTTAATAGCTGCTTTTTGATATTCTAAATTTTTAGATTGTTGCAGCAAGGTATCATTTACGGCATTAAATTTTTCACCATATACTAAAGCATTTTCAGTATTGCCAATAAACTTATAGTACTCATACAATGCTATAAAAAGATTGGTTTTTACATCCAAGTCTTCTATTAAATTTTCTTTTCCCAATGCCTGTTTGGCGTAGCTTACAGCCAATTTTTTATTCCCAAGTTTTGTATATACTTGTAGCAAATAACTTTTGATATTTGTAGTAACAACAATGTCTATTCCATCTTTATAAATCAACTCAGCTTGCTTTAAATAAGTCAATGCACTATCAAGTATTTTTTTATCCAAAAAAGCAATACCAATATTTAACAAAGAACTTGCAAGAGATATGCTATTGTTTCTTATTTTATGTAATTCATACGATTTTTTAAAATGAACAATAGCACTATCTAACTGCTTTTGATTTAAAAGCAAATTGCCAATATTATTTTCATCCGAAGCCCAACCATTTGTGTCTTTTAATTGTTGAACTAATGGTATAGCTTGTTTTGCAAAATGTAG
>JANYEP010000151.1 GCA_025363075.1 Chitinophagaceae bacterium
GGCCTTTTACCCATTTCATCTTAACCTTGAAATCTTGTGAAAGTTGGTGATACTGCAACCATAAATCTTTATTCTTTTTGCCACCCTTAAAATCTGTTTTAATCCAGTTGTTCAGCCATTTCTTTTCAATACTATTTACCACATATTGACTATCTGTAAAAATTGTTAAGGCAATATTTTTTTTAGTAATGTTTTGCAAAGCAACAATAACAGCTAAAAGCTCCATTCTGTTGTTGGTGGTTAACTTATAACCAGCAGAAAGTTCTTTGATTTTTTCGCCCCACATCATCACAACGCCATAGCCACCAGGTCCAGGATTTCCACGAGATGAGCCATCGGTATATATTATCAGTTCGTTCATATTACATATTCAATTTTCATAGGTAGCTAATAAAAAACCCTTTCTAAAAATAGAAAGGGTCTCTTCTTTAAGAAGTTATAATTTGTTAAAATTATTTCTTTTCAGCAGGAGCTGGCATCATTTTGTTAGCAGCAGTATCAACCATTTTCTTAGTTGTGTCAGCAACAGCTTTAGTTAAAGAGTCAGCTTTTGCAACTTTTGCTAAAGAATCAACTTTTGCAGCATTTGCAACTGAATCAGCAGCAGCTTTTTCAGCAGCTTCTTTATCAGCGTTGTTACAAGCTACAAATCCTACGATTGCTAATAATCCTAATACTTTTTTCATTTAATTTTTGTTTTAATTTTAAAAATTTCAGTCGCGAAGATATGTTCATATCTCATTTCACCAAATATTTTTTTATTTTCTTGGTATAGCAAGGAAAAGTAGAAAAACTTTTTTCTACTTTAATCAAGTAGTAATAGTTAAAGTTTGGTAACTATATACCTGTTTGACCACGAGCCTAAAATTTTATAGTGCCAGCAGGGTCTCCCTTTAGGGGACGCTGCGTTGTGTAAAATGCTATATTTGTACAGTGAGTGTGCGACATAAAATATATGAACAAAACGGATTGTTTTTTATAACATTCACTTGTGCAAAATGGATTCCTCTATTTGAAACAACCAATACTTATGGTGCTGTTTATAGATGGTTTGATTATTTAAAACAACAAGGGCATTTTATAATTGGCTATGTAATAATACCCAATCATTTACACGCAGTAATTGCTTTTAGTCATACAGAAAAAAGTATCAACACCATCTTGGCAATGGCAAAAGATTTATGGCTTATGAAATAGTAAAACAGTTGAAACTTCAAAACAATAATAGTATGTTATTACAGCTTGAGAATATGGTAAACAATACTGACAAAAAACGTGGAAAACTGCACGAAGTATTTGAACCTTCTTTTGATTGCAAGGAGATGCGAAGCGAAAAATTTGTGTATCAGAAATTAGATTATTTACATCAAAACCCTTGCAGGTACAAAATCATATTAGCAGCTAAACCCGAAAATTATTTTCATAGTTCGGCTGCACAGTATGCTGGAAGTAATAATATTGCTTATGCAATAACAATCTACACCGATTTGCAAGACATAGACTTAACAAATAATAATGAAAAATGAAACAATATGCAACAGTGCTACTACCAACCGCAGCGTCCTTTGGCTTTGCTGCAATGGCTTTGCAAAGAGACTCTGCGGGGACGGAAAATAACCGTTACTGATGTGTATGGAAAAGTAGTGATAGAAAAGCAATTACAGCTATGGGAAAGAAATACACAAATGAATATTAGTAATATTAAGGGTGTATATTTTGTAAATATTACCAATGCTGTTACAGGCAGCCAAAAGATGAGTAAAATAGTAGTAGAATAATGAAGAACTACCAAAATATAAGAATAAAAGCTAAGGGCATACTGCCCTTAGCTTTTGCATTTGTTGCCATTAATTTAAAAGCACAATATAACCTTGTACCTAATCCAAGTTTTGAAACATATACTGTGTGTCCGTACAATCCACTTGCCCCCCCCCTTGGTATATTCCTACCAACTATGTAACAGGATATTGCAATGCTTGTAGTACAAGCCCAGATTTAGGAGTGCCTTACAATAGGGGCTTAGCAGATTACCAATATGCAAGAACTGGTGATGCTTATATTGGTATTTATTTATTAAACGGACCTGGGCTAAACAGAAGAAATTATTATCAGGTAAAACTTAAAGATAGCTTACGAACAGGGCATTGCTATTATACAGAGTTTTTTGTATCTTCTGGAAATGATATGAAATTCGGTTGCAATAATGTTGAAATGTTGTTAACCAAAACAACAGTTTATGTAGATACAGTTGCACACCCTTATGGAGTTTTAGTTGCCAATGCACAAATTTATAATTATGGCAACCCTATATTAAAAGATACACAAAACTGGGTAAAAGTAAGTGCAGTGTATGTGGCACAAGGTGGTGAGCAGTATTTAAGCCTTGGTAACTTTAAAAAAGATGCCCAAACAAGTTATGGACAACAGCAAACAGGTGGCTATCAAGGTGCAGGTTATGAAATAGATGATGTTTCAGTAATTCCACTTGATAGTATGCCATTACAAGCGGATGCAGGCAGAGACACCACCATTAATGTAGGAGATAGTGCATTTATAGGTAGTTTAACCAATGGTATTGCAAATATTGCCTGGTACAATGCAGCAGGGCAAAAAATAGATAGTGTGCAACCAGGTTTTTATGTTCACCCAACTACCAGTACCTTTTATGTGGTGGAGCAAACTGTGTGTGGGTATTATAGTAGAGATACAGTGAATGTTATTGTGGGTACAGTACCACTAAAATTTTTAAAATACGAACTAAGAAATACGAGCGAAACAAGAAATGGAATTAACGAGCAACAAGTAACGAGTAACTGGTTTACCACTAATGAAATTAATGTGAGCCACTTTTATGTGCAGCGTAGCAGCAATGGAAAAGATTTTACAATAATTGGTAAAGAGCAAGCAAAGAACCAAGCATTAAATAATTATAGTTACGAGGACAGTAGTTTACAGTTTATAGTTTATGGTTCGATAGTTTACTATCGCATTGTTTCAGTGGATAAAGATGGCAAATTGAGTTATAGTGAAGTGAAAAATATTGAATATCGAACAAGGAATAATGAATTGCGAATTTTCCCAAACCCTGCAAAAGATATTGTGAATATTGAATGTAAGGAGGGGATGAAGGAAGTGAAGATTATTGATTGTTTGGGAAGGGAGATTTCTCACTTCATTCGAAATGACGGCAATACTTATCGTTTATCACTAAATATTAATCATTACGATAAGGGATTGTACGTTGTAAAACTAATTGACAATAACAACAACACAACAGTTAAAAAACTTGTGAAGCAGTAACTTAATCCACAACATTATAAAAATACAGGCTGCAACAAAAAATCCCCCATCAGGGGACTATTTGCTCAATTATTTTTTCCTGAAAAATATCCTGATTGGCACACCTTTAAAATCAAAATGAGTTCGCAATTGGTTCTCCAGATAATTTCTATAAGGCATTTTAATATCATCGGGGAAGTTGGTAAAAAATGCAAAAGATGGAACGTGGGTTGGCAATTGTGTAATGAACTTTATTTTGATAGAATGACCACGAACCACAGGTGCTGTGTACCCTTCTATTACTTTTAGCATTACTTCATTTAGCTTAGAAGTAGCAATTCTTCTGCTTTTAGATTCAAAAACATTTAACCCTATTTCAATTACTTTAAAAATTCTTGTTTTTTCTTTAGCACTGATAAATAAGATAGGCACATCGGTAAAAGGAGCAATTTTTTCTTTCAATTCCTTTTCATAATCTCTTGCTGTGTTGGTGCCTTTTTCCATTACATCCCATTTGTTTACAAGTACGACAACACCCTTGCCTTTACGGGTTGCCAAACTAAAAATGCTTACATCTTGTGCTGTCATTCCTTTTTCGGCATCAATTACAATTAAACAAACATCAGCTTCGTCCATTGCTCGTATAGCTCTAATGATAGAGTAAAACTCTAAATCATCTTTTTCCTTATTTTTTTTGCGAATACCAGCAGTATCAATTAAAATAAATTCTTTATTGTATAAGTTGTAGTGGGTATGAATGGTATCTCTGGTTGTTCCTGCAATATCACTTACAATGGTTCTTTCCTGACCTATTAAAGCATTTAATAAAGATGATTTACCAACATTGGGTTGTCCAATAATTGCAAATTTTGGTAACTCTACTTTTTCAGTTTCTTCAACTACCTCAATCTTTTCGCAAATAGCATCCAACACTTCACCTGTGCCACTACCACTAATGCTACTTACATTATAAATAGTGTCAATGCCTAAGCTATAAAATTCTGTTGCATCAATCTGGCGTTGGTGATTATCAACTTTGTTTACCACCAAATACACTGGCTTTGGTGTTCTTCGCAGCATTGCAGCCATATTTTCATCCAACGTAGTAATACCACTTGCAACATCTACCATAAATATAATAGCATCAGCTTCTTCAATGGCTATTTTAACTTGCTTGCGAATTTCAGTTTCAAAAATATCGGCACTATCCGGCACAAAACCACCTGTATCAATAAGATTAAAGGTTTTGCCATTCCAATCGGCAATGCCATATTGCCTGTCTCGTGTAACGCCACTAACATCATCAACAATGGCTTTACGTTGTTCCAACATCCTGTTGAAGAATGTGCTTTTGCCCACATTGGGTCTTCCTACTATTGCTATTGTGTAACTCATTTCAATAATGTTTAACGTTTAATGATCAGTGATTAATATTACTAGAAAAGCTATTCATTGCTCTTTCATTAAACACTAATCATTTATCACTAATAACTATTTAATACCCATATTCCTTCAGCTGCATTTCATTATCTCTCCACTTTGGTTTTACTTTTACAAATAATTCCAAAAATATTTTTCTATCAATAAACTTCTCAATGTCCCGGCGTGCAAGGCTTCCAAGTTGTTTTATCATTTGCCCACCAGTACCAATGATGATTACTTTTTGCGTTTCCCTTTGCACAATAATATCTGCCTGAATTTTTACCAATGTTTCTTTTTCCTTGTACTCATTTACCAGCACTGCAACGTGGTAGGGGATTTCATCTTGAAACAATTGATACACTTTTTCTCTTATCAACTCACTCACAAAAAATTTAGTGGGCAAATCACTTAAATCATCTTCGTTGTAAAATGGTTCGCCAACTGGTAAGAGTTCAACAATTGCATTTAACAATTTTTGCAAATGATGTTGTTCTAATGCCGATATTTTGATGATAGTTTTAACGTAGGGTTTATCTGCAAAGAATGTTGTGGCTTCTAATATTTTACCATTCTTAGCTTCATCAATTTTATTAATAATAAGTAATGCCGGAACTTTTAGTTTCAATTGTTGAAACATATTATCAACCTCATTCAAGTCATCATTTACATCAACAATCAGCAAGGCAATGTCTGCATCTTCAAGTGCATTTTTAACGGCAGCCATCATTTTATCGTGCAACTTATACTTGCTTTCTATGATGCCTGGCGTATCGCTAAAAACAATCTGATACTCATCTTTTTTACTCAAAAAACCTTTAATGCGATGCCTGGTTGTTTGCACTTTTGGCGACACAATTGC
>JANYEP010000010.1 GCA_025363075.1 Chitinophagaceae bacterium
TTGTGCGGCAATGGCAATATTCCCTTGAGCCGTTTCAAATTCAATGGTGCACTCAATTTTTTGATCTTTATTCAAAAAGGTTTAATGGAATTGAAAGATGCACTTTGGGAAATGTTGAATAAAGATGTGAAATAATATGGGCTTAGCTTACAGGCTTATTAGGTATTAATGGGTTTTGCTTCAGCAGCTTTTGTAAATGCTCGAAAATATTTGGATAGGCAGTTTGTAAGTGTGGTGTTTTTTCAAAAAACAATTCTACACTCACAGCCCAAAACTCTTGTAAATTGGTAAAAGCATAAGGTGTATATAAATTGTGTGGACACACTTTTTGTTCCAAAACATATTCGCCATCTTTCATCAATTGGTTAAAATAGTTTGCAAAATCCGAAGCATCTTTTTCAATAATAATTTCCTGGTAGTATAATGCGTGAGCCATCTCGTGCAAGCCAACATTATCTCCATCCTCGAGGTTGCTAAAACCTTTCAACACCTGGTTCCAAGCAAGTGTAATGGAATTATCTTCTACATTTCCTGCTAAAACGTGCAGCGTTTCTCTTGCAAAATATTCTTCTTTTTTTACTTGAATATATTGATAGTGAGGCAATTCATATTCATCAAGTCCAAAACTTATTTGCACAGCAGCAGCAGAAATTAAAACTGGCATTTCCTTAAATGGTTCATTGGAGTAAATTAAAAAATCCTTGCTGTTCATAAACTTCAATACTCTGTCAAAAAATCTACATTGAAGTTGCTTGTCAAGATTTTTATAATACACAAAATATTTGTCTAAAATGGTTTCTATGTCTTGGTGTTTTAGGTCGAGATTATTTTGATTATATAGGTAATAATCTCTTGCAGCTGTGGTTTCATATTGTGTGTTTTGGTATTCATCTATATTCTGGTCGTCTGTTTCAGTTACGCCAGTAATTTTAGCAATAATCTTTGCAAGAAATGGAGGTTTTGCATAGGTGAGAATTATTAATACAATCAAAAATGTAAAGAAAATAGTATCAGAAAAACCAAAAGAATTATTATGACTACTGTAAGTATTATTTTTTGGCTGTGTATCTGCCTGGGCTAATTGAAGATCTTTTCTTATTTCATCCAATACAGAATCGTTCACAACTGTATAGTTTGAAAGCGTTACTGTTCGACCATCTAAAACAAAAGTAGTATCAGCCATATAGTTTTAATAATGCAATTTTAAGGAATCAAACATTACCAACCATTCAATTTTACCCCCAATCCATATTTTCCAGCAATGCTAACTATACCATTATCAAAAGATAAACCTGTAGCAATATCTTCTTGCAACAAAAGTGGACCATCCATATCAACATAGTCAAGTTGTGGTAAAAAGTTTGCATTGGCAGCAGCACCTAAACTCGATTCATTCATACTGCCCATCATCACTTTTAGGTTCAGTTCTCTTGCACGTTTAATCATTCTTATTGCTGGTGTAATGCCACTGCATTTGGTAAGTTTTATATTAATTCCGTGAAAATGTTCAACACATTTTTCTACATCTTTTTCAAACACACAACTCTCATCAGCAAACAATGGAATGGTAGATTTTTGATATAATATTTTCATTTCATCCCAGTTGTTCTTTGCCAATGGCTGCTCAACTAGTTCAACACCTATCTCTTGCAGTTTTGGTATTTTTTGCAACGCTTCCTCTAAAGTCCAGCCAGCATTTACATCTACACGAAATACAGATGTGGTGTGCTCTCTAAGCTCTTGCAACATTTCAATATCATCTTCAAAACCTACTTTTATTTTGTAAATAGGATTTGGTTTTGCCTTTATTTTTTTAACCATTTTCTCAATGCTATCAATACCAATGGTGTAGTCAGTTTGCGGAGTATTTACAAATTCTGTATTCCAAAGCTGGTACAATAATTTACCTTTTAATTTCCCAAATAAATCCCAAGCAGCCATATCCAAAGCACTCACTAAAAATGGATTATTGGGAATAAGATGATGCAAATAATGCCAATATCTTTCGGGTTCTGTAAAGGCAAATTTTTCAATCATCCTTTTCTTTGCCTCAATATCTTCAATCATTTTTTCAACTGTAATATTGTAGTAAGCAATTGCAGGAGCTTCCCCATAGCCAACATAGTTTCCAAGTTGTAAAGCCACAATTAAAGCTGGTTGGTGCGTTTTGGTTCTTCCCCCAGAAATGGTGAATGGATGTTCAAAAGGAAGTTCAATTTTCTTATAAAATAATTCCATTATTTATTTTTCAATCAACGAAGTTAAAGTGTGAATATTGATGGCAAATAATGATTTTGATACCACTTATACCTCATTAAAATCACTTATCAAGTTTTAACATCCATTTAGGCAAATCTTAAACTAACAACAATATTTTTACGATTGGTTAACCCCCAGAACTATTAAAATTATTTGATTTTTTTAAACAGAAAAGATGCGAAAACTGCTTATTTTATTGTGTTTCATCAGTAATGTGATTTATTCACAAACAAAACCCATTGAAAGAAAAATTACTGCTGTAAGAACAAATGCTAAAATAAAAATTGATGCAAACATCACAGAAGATGCCTGGAAATCGGCAGCACTTGCAACAAAATTTGTTGAATGGCGACCAAGTTTTGGCAAAGTGGAAAATGAAAACAATAAAACTGATATTTATTTGCTTTATGATGATGCAGCTTTTTATATAGCAGGCTTTTGCCACGAGCAAAGTGTTGATAGTATTTCTAAAGAATTTGTAGGCAGAGATGTTGTTGGGGCAAATGATTTTGTGGGGGTGATTTTTGATACTTACAACGATAAAATAAATGGCTTTGGATATTATGTAACACCTTTAGGCGAGCAGTTTGATGCTAAATACAGCAATACTGGTGAAGACCCAAGCTGGAATAGTGTTTACGAAACAAGCTCTAAAATTGTTAAGGGTGGATGGGTATTTGAAATGAAAATTCCTTATTCTGCCATTAGATTTGTTGAAAAGCCCAATCAAACCTGGGGCATCAATATCACTAGAAGAAGAAATAAAAGTGGTCAGCAATTTTTTTGGAATGCAGTTGACCCAAGCATTGGTGGAAGCTTTTTAGCTCAGTTTGGTTTGCTTACACAAATCAATAACATCAAGCCTCCTGTAAGATTATCATTATCTCCATACCTTTCTGTAACAGCAAATCATTATCCTTACAACAGCCCAAATCAAAAGAATTTAACTTCAACCATCAATGGTGGTGCAGATTTGAAATATGGTATTAATCAGGCTTTTACGCTTGATATGACGTTGATACCAGATTTCTCTCAGGTTCAAAGCGATAACCAGATTTTAAACCTTAGCCCTTTTGAAGTAAAATACAATGAGTACCGAAGTTTTTTTACTGAAGGAACAGAATTATTTGGCAAAGGCAATATGTTTTACAGCAGAAGGATAGGAGGATTTCCAGTTAATTTTAGTAATGCTTACAGCAACCTGGCAAGCAGCGATTCTGTTATTAAAAACCCTGTTGAGGCAAATATTATTAATGCCACAAAAGTGAGTGGGCGAACTTCAAAAGGATTAGGCATTGGTGTTTTAAATGCACTTACATCTGCACAACACGCAACAATTTTAGACAAAATTAAAGGCACAACAAGAGATATTGAAACAAGCCCATTAACCAACTACAATATTATTGTTCTTGACCAAACGCTAAAAAATAACTCAAGTATTTCTTTTATCAACACCAATGTTGCAAGAGGCTCTGGAAGTTATAGTGCCAATGTTTCTGCTGGTTTGTGGGATTTTTACGATAAAAATAACAAATGGAATTTTAATGGAAAGTTTGGTGTAAGTAATTTGGTTGGGTATGATGCAACTGGAAAATCGTTTATTGGCCATACACATAATATTGGTTTTAGCAAGGTCAGTGGTAGATTTAATTTTAGTGTTTGGCAAGAAATGGCAAGCGAAAAATACAGGCAAAATGATATGGGATATTTGCCTAACAGTAATTACCTCGATAATGGTTTTTGGGTTGGTTATAAATGGCTTACGCCAAATAAGTGGTATAATAGATTAAACTTCAATTTTAACTTTACTTACTCAACAAGACTATTACCATACGACTATCAAAAATTAAGCATTAATTCAAACATTAATGGACAATTGAAAAACCTATGGCAAGTTGGTATTAATTTATACGGAAACACGAAGTGCAATGACTTTTATGAGTTAAGACAAGCAGGGTATGTATTTAAACGTCCTTTGCAATGGGGGGTGGGTTTTTGGGTAAATACAAATAGTGCCAATAAATACTACACCGAATATAGTTTTTATATGGCAAATCGTCCAGAAATTAAAGGTTTTGGATATTCAACTACATTGTTCAACCAATATCGGTTCAACAAAAAATTGAGTATTGGATTTAATAATTATTTTGATATTACTAACAATGGAATTGGTTTTGCTTTTTATAGCAACTCTTTGCAAGCACCAGTTATTGGACTTAGGCAACAAGTTGTAATTGAAAATACATTAAATATCAAATACAACTTCAACAACAAAATGGGTTTCAACTTTAGGGCAAGGCATTATTGGACAAAAGTTAGATATGAAAATTATCAGTGGCTACAGGCAGATGGAACTCAAACTCCTTTTAATAGCAGTCAGAGTGGAGATGCCAACTTTAACATTTTTAATATTGATATGACCTACATTTGGCAGTTTGCTTTGGGCAGTTTTATCAATTTGAATTGGAAAAATGCAGCAGTAAACACTCAGTTCGCAAATGATTATTTTACCAATTTTGGCAGTACAGTATCTTCACCTCAAAATAATAATGTTTCTTTAAAAATTATTTATTTCCTGGATTATTTAAGTCTGAGAAAATCGCACAAATCGTAATTTTTTTTACTAAAAATTTTACTAAATTATTAATAAATGGGTAGTAAAAATATGTTAAAATGCGATGTTTATAAAACTAATAAAATAATCAATAAATTATTTACATAAATTATTATATTATAATACTTTATGATTATTTAATATTGTTAATATTTAATTTATTAAATAAGCTGAAAAGCATTAAATATTGTAATTTTTTGAAAATTATTTGTAAAATGTTAAATTAAAATAAAAATGATTGATAATCATTATTTTGGAAATATTAATTACTATAATATTTTATCAAAAAATAAAAATATAGTAATTAACCCAGATTTCGCATACCAAAAAGGCTGGTTGAGTAATAAATGCTCCATAGTTGGGGCTAATGGAATCATTGATTTATCTGTTCCCCTACTTGGTGGAAGAAACCAAAAAACTGCTTACAAAGATGTCAAAATAGCATATACACAAAACTGGCAACAACAACATTTTCGTGCTATAAAATCTTGCTACGGCAATGCTCCCTACTTCGATTTTTACCTGCCAGTATTTGAAAAAATATTTACCCAAAAGTTTGAAAGACTGTTTGACTTGAACATTCACATTCTTGAAAAAATGATTCATCTGCTCAAATTAGATTTGAAAATTGAAATTGTAGATACTCCTTTTGAAATTGCTGAAATACTTTTTACTAAAGCCAATATTCAACAAAACCAAGAATTAAATAATTCAAAAATTGTATATCCTCAGGTTTTTGAAGATAGATTGGGCTTTGTACCTAACCTGAGTATTATAGATTTGGTAATGTGTATGGGACCACAAGCTAAGGAGTTGTTGCAACACAAATTATAATTGTTAAACTAAGCAACCATTTATAAGTCTTTTGGCTTAATTTGCACTCCCATTTTATATTTCTGATGAAAATACGTTTAGCATTTATTCTTTCTCTGCTTATATCTACTGTTAGTTTTGGTCAGGATTATTCAAATAAAGGCAAGGAGTTTTGGATTGCATATTGCTCCCATATCGATGGAACATCATCTTTAATGGCTATTTACATAACCAGTACTCAAAATGCCACAGGAAATATACAAGTTGGCACAACAAATATCCCATTCACTGTTGCTGCCAATCAAGCTATAAAAAAAATATTGGGTACTTCTGGTCCAGTTGATGGAACAAATACTGATGTTTATTTAAGCCAGAATGATGGAATAAAAATAAATGGTGCAATAAAAGTTACATCAGATGTGCCTATTGTTGTGTATGCACACATCATTAAAAGTGCAAGAAGTGCTGCAACTTTGGTTTTACCCACACCAGTTTTAGGTACAGAATATATGGTGCCTAGTTATCCAAGCAATGGCACTAGTGGTGGTTCAGATCCAAATGTTGGTGAGTTTGCAGTTATTGCAACACAGGCTAATACAACTATAGAGTTTACACCTACAATTAATGGTATTGGTGGAAAAGTTGCAGGAACTCCCTATCAAATTACTTTGGCAAACCCAGGTGATGTTTACCAATTTCAAGGTGTGGCAACAGGAGATATTTCTGGTACTATTGTAAAATCAATTTCAACAGGAACAACTGGCTGCAAACCTATTGCAGTTTTTGCTGGTAGCACTTGGAGTGCTTTTGATTGCCAAGGTGCAAGTGGTGGCGATAATTTATATCAAGAACTTTTTCCAATGCGTAGCTGGGGCAAAAGGTTTATCACTTCGCCATTTGTTTACAGACAATACGATATTTTTAGAATCTATGTAAAAGACACTGCAACTGTAGTAAAGGTTACTGAAAATAGTATTACCCAAACTTTGCCCAAAAGTCAATTGAGCATCACAGGAAAGTTTTATGAAGTATCAACTGCCAATCCAATTTATATTGATGCGAATAATCCAATTTCGGTAGTGCAATTTATGACATCGCTAACCTGTAGCAATAATTGTCAAGCAGGAGGAGGTGGTGGTACAGTTACAAAACAATGTGCTGGAGACCCTGAAATGGTTGTGCTAAATCCTGTTGAACAAACATTAAAAGACATTACATTCTTTTCTGCCCATCAAAATTCATTTACGGGGTTTAGTAATATTACAAATGTAGAATACCACTATGTAAATATTATTATTGATAAAAATCACAAATCGAGTGTAAAAATTGATGGTGCTAATCCAACTGCTGCTTTTGTTGATATACCTGCAACAAACTATTCTTATTTGCAAGAAGATGTTACAAACTCGTCTGCTACAAATCCCGTTCATCACGTTATTGCCGATACAGGATTTAGTGCTATTGTTTATGGCACAGGGCGTGTGGAAAGTTATGGATACAATGGTGGTACAAATGTTACAGACCTTTATCAATACATTACCTTAACCAATCAATATGGTAGCGTAAATTTTCCTGCTGTTTGTATTAATACACCATTTTATTTTTCAATAACCTTACCCTATCAACCTATTCAATTAAATTGGGATTTCAATAATTCGCCCAACATTTCACCCAACATAACTGTCATCAATAACAATCCTGTTTACGATAGCACATTTGTAAAAGATGGCAAAAGTCTTTATGTATATAAAATTCATAACCCATACATATTCAATACCATTGGAGTTTATAATATAAAAGTTACTTCAAATAATCCAACAACAGATGGATGCAGTGGTATTCAGGAAATAGATTATCAGGTAAATGTTTATGAAAATCCTGTTGCCAATTTTTTTATTAATACAACTGGATGCATTAATAGTCCTTTAACATTTATCGATAGCTCAAAAATTGGAACAAGAACTGTTATTAAATGGCTTTGGGATTTTGGTGATGGAACAAAAGATAGCATTGCTAACCCAACTAAAAACTATACAACTGGAGGAACTTTCCCTATAAAATACACCATTGTTACCGATGTTGGATGCTTTGCAGATACTATTAAAAACGTAACCCTTGGAGTGCCACCTATTGCAAAGTTTGGATTATCAGATATT
>JANYEP010000037.1 GCA_025363075.1 Chitinophagaceae bacterium
TGATGGTGTTGTGGATTTTGTTGTTATAACACCTATCAATTTAACAACATTTACCGGAAATAAAATAGAAAAAAATGTGCAATTAAATTGGACAACTGCCACTGAAAAAAACAACAACCATTTTAATATTCAACGTTCTTACGATGGTGTAAATTTTGAAAATATAGCTAAGGTTATTGGCAAAGGAAATTCATCATCCATCAATAATTATGCTTACACAGATGTTAATGTGCCAACCAATAATTTGTACTACAGGTTACAACAAGTTGATGTGGATGGAAAAGCAACTCTATCGGCTGTAATATTGATTAAATATGATAAAAAAGTAAATACTGAGTTGGGTGTTTATCCAAATCCTGTAATAAATTACACGGCAAATATTACCTTGAAAAATGCAGCAATTGGTCAATATAGTGTATCACTAAAAACTCTAAAAGGCGAAACGGTTTTTGTAAAAAATATCAATCAAAATATTGCTGATAATATTCAAATACAAGTTCCTTCAAGTGTTGCTAAAGGAATCTACTTACTAAATATTTTGAGTATTGATGGTAAAATAAACCTTACTCAAACAATAATTATTGAATAGTCTATTTTAAAAAGTATGCGTAAAATTTTCATCATATTATTTTTTGCTATAAGCAGTTATAAAACATCTGCTCAAATAAACAGGGCAAGTGTTGGCAAGCAAAAATTTTATTTTAGCAATGGTGGCAAATTAAAAAGCCCAATGAAGGTTTTTTATTTTAGCCCAAAAGCCAATGCTGATAGTGTGCCCATTGTTGTGATGCTTCACGGAGCTCATAGAGATGCTTCTGCTTATATGGATGATTTAATGAACGCTGCCACTGTTTTTGGTTGTAAAATAATAGCTCCTGAGTTTGATAAAGAAGATTATCCAGGATTAGATGGTTATAATTTGGGCAATGTTTACAACAGAAAAAAACAAGCTTTTAACAAACAAGAAGATTGGAGTTTTAACGTGATAGAACCTTTGTTTGATAGTGTTGTAAAGCAAACACAAAGCAGTTGCAAGGGTTATTATTTGTACGGCCATTCTGGTGGAGCCCAATTTGTGCATCGCTTTTTGATGTTTGTAAAGCAAACAAAAGTTATTAAAGCTGCCATTGCGAATTCTGGTTGGTACACGGCCACAGATTGCAATGTTGAATTTCCTTTTGGGCTAAAAAAAGCACCTATTGATAGCAGTAATTTAGCAGCACTATTTTCTACTAAATTATTTGTGTTGTTGGGTATGGCTGATGTTGATAGAGATAGCAAAGATTTTAATGCAACTGCTGAAGCCGATGCACAAGGCAAGAGCCGTTTTGAACGGGGCAAATATTATTTTGCAACATCAAAAAACAAAGCAAAAGATTTAAAACTACCATTTAACTGGACTGAAATTTTTGTTCCAAAAGTGGGGCATTCAAATGGCGAAATGGGCAAGTTTGCTTTCGCAAATTTTTTTATGGACATTGAAAACTAATTATTAACTCAAACAATTATAATGCACAAAACTAAAATAGTTCTCTCCACTTTACTGTGTGTGTTGCTATGCAATGGTGTGTTGGCACAAGATGAAGAAAGATACAAAATAGATACTTCAGAAAATTTTACAGAACCTGCTGGCAGCGTTCATATTTTAAGACTTAGAAAAAGCTATGCCTTAGGCGATGGCATTACACTTCGTTCTGCCAATGGAAGTTTTAATATTTCGCAAAGTTTGCAGACTTTATATGCAGTAAATTCTGCCTATAAAAATATTTCAAATTTAAGTTCAACCTTTAGCATTAGCAGGGCAAGGCTAAGTTTTTCAGCCAATCTTTTCGATAGAAAATTTGCAGCAGTAATGAGGCTTAATTTACCTGCAAACTATCAAAGTACAACCAGTGGCAACAGGTCTTTTAATACAGTTTTGCAAGAAGCATATTTTGAATACAGACCCAGCATAAAACATACTTTTAATATTGGTTTAAGGGCAGATTATATTGACTCAAGAGAAACAAGAATTGAAGGGGAAAGTATTGGATTTATTGAAAGAAGTGCAGTTTCAGGGTCTTTTGATGCCATTTTTGATTATGGTATTCGCTACAAAGGCAATTATAAATTGGGTGGAAAACATCTTTTAAAACCATATATTTCTTTTACCACGGGCGAAGGCAGGGCTTCTTTACAAAAGAATTTTGGTGGGTTTAAATATGGTATTCGGTTAGATTATTTGCCATTTGATGAGTTTACAAAAGGCGGCGAATTTTATATGGATGATTTGGCAAGAGAACAAAAACCGAAGTTAGTGATTGGCGTTGTTTATAGTTATAATGATGGAGCTTCATCTGCCTTGGGAACCAATGGTGGCAGGTATTTGTATGCAGATTCTTTTCAAAATATTTTACTGCCTAAATACTCGAAATTTGGTGTGGATTATTTGTTTAAGTATAAAGGTTTTTATT
>JANYEP010000047.1 GCA_025363075.1 Chitinophagaceae bacterium
GCTTTCAAAAATTGTTGGTTGCTTACCAAATGAAGTTGTTGTGATGAATCAATTAACTGTTAATCTTCATTTGTTGATGGTTAGTTTTTATCGCCCTACAAAAACAAAATACAAAATTATTTGTGAAACAAAAGCATTTCCAAGCGACCAATATGCGTTGGAATCTCAAGTAAAATTTCACGGTTTTGATTATGATGATGCAGTAATAGAAATTGCCCCAAGAGCAAATGAACACTGCATTAGAACAGAAGATATTCTTGCAGCAATTGAAGAAAATAAAGACAGTTTAGCATTAGTAATGTTTGGTGGCGTAAATTATTATACAGGTCAGGTGTTTGATATGAAATCAATTACTGCTGGTGCACATAAAGTAGGCGTTTTATGTGGTTTTGATTTAGCACACGCAGCAGGAAATATTGAATTGCATTTGCACGATTGGGAAGTAGATTTTGCTTGCTGGTGCAGTTATAAATATTTGAATAGTGGACCTGGTGGTGTTTCAGGAGTTTATATTCACGAGAAACATAGTACAAATACCGACTTACAAAGATTTGCTGGTTGGTGGGGCTATGAAAAAGAAACTCGTTTTAAAATGGGCAAAGGTTTTAAAGCTATACCAACTGCTGAAGGTTGGCAATTAAGCAATGCCCCAATTTTATCAATGGCTGCACATAAAGCTGCATTAGATATTGTTGAAGAAGCAGGAATGGTAAGGCTTTCAGCCAAAGCAAAAATGCTATCGAACTATTTATTATTTGTTATTGATGCAATAAATATCAATCAAAATATTGAAGTAATTACACCAAGAAATGAAACTGAAAAAGGTTGCCAAATTTCTATGTTAATGAAACAAAATGGCAAACAAATTTTTGATGAATTAACCAAGCAAGGTGTGATTGCAGATTGGCGAGAACCCAATGTAATTCGCATTGCACCTGTGCCTCTATATAATAGTTTTGAAGATGTGTGGAAGTTGGGAGAAATAATGAAAAAGTATTCTATTTAATGCTCTTAAATATTCTATTCCATCTTGGTCCACCATCCCAACTAAACCATATCAAAGAAGCTTTTCCTACAATATGTGTTTCGGGTACAAAGCCCCAAAAACGACTATCTTGACTGTTGTGTCTATTATCACCCATCATCCAGTAGTAATTGTACTTAAAGGTATATGAGGTGGCTTTTTTATCGTCTATATAAATGCCATCTGCTCTTGTTTCAAGACTATGACCTTCGTAGCTTTCGATAATACGTTTGTACAAAGAAATATTGCTTGCACTAATTGTAACGGTTGTATTTTTTTTTGGAATTTCAATTGGTCCATAATTATCCAAACTATTATGAAAATTCGTTGAATCAAAAGGGAAGAAAATGTTTTGAGCATAATAGGCATTGAAACTATCATACACCGTTTTCACGGAAAGAATTCCTGGTATTTTAGAAATTTTTGCAACATCATCTTTTGTGAGTGATACTGATGCAACACCATTATTAAGTAAGGCATCCTCAACACTTGTTCTTAGTTCTTTATACTCCTGATCATTTCTAATATTAATGCCAAAATTTTTATTCCATTCTGTCAAATTATACTTCTTTTTTTCAGCTTTTATTTCGTAAGTAATTTGTGAATTTTCTGGAGTAAACCCTACTTCATCATTAATGTATAACACTCCGTTTTTCACTTGCAATTTATCTCCTGCAACACCCACACAACGTTTTATATAGTTATCTGCTTTATCGTAAGGATGAACCAAAAGCAATTTATTTTCTTGCAACACACCCTTTAATGTTTCGACATTTGGATAACGCACTTCACCAATCCCTTTAACACCTGCACGAGCTCTATCAAGGTCATCAGGATTAAGGAAGCCTAAGTTTCTCAATGCAGAATAATAGGGGCGAGCAGAACCATATTCAGGCAAATTAATTACAGTATCACCCTCTGGAAAATTAAAAATCACTACATCATTTCTTTTCACTTCTGTATATCCTGGCAAGCGTTTGTAGTCTAATTGTAACCATTTTAAATAAGACGGAGTTTGAGACATTGGCAATAGGTTATGAACAAAAGGGAAACTTAATGGTGTGCGTGGAATGCGTTGCCCATAAGCAATTTTATTGGCAAATAAAAAGTCGTTTACCTGCAATGTTTTCTCCATACTACCAGTTGGAATAACATAAGGTTCAAAAACAAATGTTCTTATAATAGTTGCAGCAACTGTCGCAAACACAGCAGCATCAACCCATTCACGCGACGAAGGCTTCTTATAATTTAGAATTACTGAATGTCCTACAAAACGAGTTTTCTCGCTAAAGCCAAGCCAAGGAAAATATATAAATGGAACAAGCGTTGCAAGAGTGTGATGAATAACATTTACTTTACCAAATTCCATTGTAAACATTATGGTTATCCATATTGTAATAAACTGTCCCATAATTGGAATAAGTTGCAACCAAAACCAATACTTTTTTATCTGACATTTTTCAACAATTAGCCAAGTATTATAAAACGGAATAAATGCTTTCCAAGCCTCAATGCCAGCTTTCTTAAACATACCATACATACCAATATGCCAACCAATAATGCCAATTATAAATAAAAATAAACCCATAATGTTTTTTTAAGTGTTGCAAATGTAGGTAGCTACACCTTTCATTTGCAATGGATGAAGATGTGTGAGAAAATTTTAACAAAAAACAAAAAAATAACCCACGAAATTTCGTGGGTTATTTTATAAAAATATTAAGGTAAAATATTATTCACCAACTTTAAATTCAACTCTGCGATTTGCAGCACGTCCAGCAGGAGTTGCATTATCACCAGCAGGTTTTGTATCACCATAAGCTTGAACGGCTAAACGAGATGCTTCAACGCCTCTTTTTTCCATATAAGCTTTGACAGCATCAACTCTTTTTTGAGAAAGAGCCATGTTCTTTTCTGCTTTTCCAGTGTTGTCAGTATGACCTTCAATAGTTACTTTTTTAATTTCTTTATGCTCAGACATAATAGTAGCTAATTTATTCAATTCAGCAGTTGCAGATTTTGTGAATGCAGCACTACCAGTTTCAAATTGAATGTTTTTAGCTTCAAAGTTATATTGTTTTAACTCTGGGCAACCATTGTTTGATTTTGGTCCAGGAGTCGTAGGACATTTGTCTTCTTCATCATTAACACCATCACCATCAGTATCAGGAATTGGACATCCCTTGTATTTTGCTGTACCAGCAACTGTAGGACATTTGTCTTCTTCATCATTGATACCATCTTTATCTGTATCAGGAATTGGGCATCCATTGTATTTTGCAAGACCAGGAACAGTAGGACATTTGTCTTTGCTATCAACTATACCATCTTTATCTGTATCTTTTTCTTCAACAACAGGAGCTGGTGGAGGTGGTGGAGTTACAGCAACTTTTGTTTCTACTTTATCTTTAAGTGGAGAATGGAAACCAATACGATAATTCATATTGTCAGCAACCAAATCAGTTACACCAATATTGTGTGAGTATTGAAGGTTTAAAAAAGTTTCACCTCCTAAGTTAAATTGAAACCCAGAACCTAATGTGTAATATGCACCAAAGTAGCTACCAGTGTACATTGAAGCACCTAAACCTGTAGTAACATAAGGTACAAAAAAGTGTTTATCAGTTAATAATTTAAAATTTAAACCAGCCTCTAATTCCAATAAAAATTTATCTTCATTTTGGATAGTTCCTGTGTTAGCTTTAAAAGGATAATCAACAAAACAGCCGTGTAATCCACCCATAAAATCAATCTTGTTAGTTAATCCTTCAAGATATTGAACAGTTAATCCTGGTGTCATTTTGCTTAAAGAAGTCCAAGTGCCGTTTTTTAGGACATCTATAAAAGATGTTGCCTTAATTAAAGCAGGCGTATTGAAATCCTTCATCATAAAACTTATTCCAAGAGAAGGTCTCTTTTTGTCGTCTTGGCTAAACGAGGCAATCGCTATTAATGTAGCAAACAACGATACGAAAGTAATTTTCTTCATATTAGTTTTTTTTGTGTAGGCAAAAGTAATGGGTCATTTGGATTTATAAAAAAAATGTTTAAACAAATGTTCGTTTGTAACTATTCATCAACATTTAGAATTCGCACAAATAATAGTTTTTGCGTGATTGATTAGTTTGTTGAGCAGCTAAATCTTATCGCTTAATGAATTCATTTTTTGTTAAGATGGTAAGGCTACATAGAAACAAGACTCAGCATCCACGTAAAAAAGAAGATAAAACATAATTTCAGCTAAAGAAAAAAGCAAGGACACATAGGATAAACAAAATCCGCTACATCGAAATTTAAAAATTACCCCTTAATACAATTTATCTATCAGTTTTGCAACAACCTCTCCACTTATTAAACTTGGTGGCACACCAGGACCAGGAATAGTTAATTGTCCAGCATAAAAAAGATTAGCAACTTTTTTGCTTCGGCAATTGGGTTTCAAAATACTTGTTTGCTTCAGCGTATTTGCCAAGCCATAGGCATTGCCTTTAAAGGAATTGTAATCTTCAATAAAATTGCTTGTGGCGTAAGATTTATAGTAAACAATATTTTCAGTAATACTTTCTCCTATCCTTTCTTCAAATCTTGCAATAATTTGGTCGAAATATTTTTTGCGTAACGTTTCTGTATCGCCTGTTAAACCTGATGAAATTGGTATTAAGAAGAATAAATTTTCGCAGCCATCTGGTGCAACATTTTCATCAGTTACACTTGGTGTGCATACATAAAACAGTGGATCGCTTGGAAACCCTTTTGTATCATAAATTTCTTTACCGTGAACACCAAAATCAGTATCAAAAAACAAGGTATGGTGCTTAGCTTTTTTTAGTTTTTTATTCAACCCAATGTAGTACAACAAGCAACTTGGTGCCAGCACCCTGCTATCCCAATATTCTTTTCTGTAAGATTGATACATTGGCTCGAGCAACTTAGTTTCTGTGTGGTGGTAATCGGCAGATGAAATGACAATGCCTGTGGTTTCAAGTTTTCTTTTTCCTGTTACAATATTTCTTGTTTCCACAGATTCTGCCACTCCTTCCTGCACATAAATTTTAAGTACATCTTCATTAAAGCAAAATTCAACACCAAGCTCCAAAGCCAAGCTGTGCATAGCTTTCACAATGCTATACATTCCATCTTGTGGATACCAAGTGCCACCAACCAAATCTGCATAATTCATCAGGCTGTATAAAGCTGGAATATTTTGGGGCAATGCACCTAAAAACAAAACAGGAAACTCAAGCAGTTGCTGCAATTTTGGGTTTGTAAAATATTTTGCAATATGCTTTTTCATATTGCTTAAAATATCCAGTCGTAGCAAGCCTTTCAGCACATCCACATCCAAAAATTCTGCAACGGATTGCGAAGGTTTGTGTACCAATTTATTAATGCCAACATTGTATTTGTATGCAGCTTCCTTCAAGAATTTATCAAGTTGTGCAGCACTGCCTTTTTCAATTGATTCAAATAGATTTTTTATTTCATCAAGGTTAGCAGGGATATTCATTTCATCATCCTTCCAAATTACTTGATAGCTTGGGTCTAATCTTTTTAATGTGTAATAATCTGATACCTTTTTGCCAAACTGGTTAAAGAATCTTTCAAACACATCAGGCATCCAATACCAACTTGGACCCATATCAAAAGTGAAGCCCTCTTCTTTCAATTGCCTTGCACGACCACCTGCTGTTGCTTGTTTTTCAATCACTTTTACTTGCCATCCAGCTTTTGCTAAAAAACAAGCTGTTGAAAGCCCTGAAAACCCCGCCCCTATTACGATTGCTGTTTTTTTGATTATCACGCTATTTGTTGTTATAGTAGTTTGATATTGAAGCAAATAAACTTCAATAAGCATTAACCAATTTATTAAAAAAGAAAACATTTACATTCGTAACCAATTTAAAAATATGGATACAAGTTTAGCCATCGAAACTAACAATCTTAACTACTCATTTTCAAAATACCGCAAAGCAATCAACAACCTTAGTTTACAGGTTCCCCAAGGTAGCATTTTTGGTTTTCTGGGACCAAATGGTGCAGGAAAAACCACTACTATGAGAATGCTTACTGGTATGCTTCCATCAGATAATGACAATGTTTTTTTAATGGGAAATAGCCTACAAAAAACAATGCCACAAGTGTTTGAAAACATTGGTACATTAATAGAAATGCCTTCACTTTACCTGCATTTAAGTGGTTATAATAATTTAAAGATTATTTGTATTTTAAGGGGAATAGATGTTGCAAGAATTAATGCCACACTGGATTTGGTGGGCTTGCTACAAGATGGCAAAAGAAAGGTAAAGGAATATTCCCTTGGTATGAAACAACGTTTAGGCATTGCAATGGCATTACTTCCTAACCCTAAATTATTATTGCTTGATGAGCCAGTAAATGGTCTTGACCCAGCAGGAATGGTTGAAGTTAGAGAGCTGCTAAAAAAGCTTAACAAGGAGCATAATATCACTGTTTTTATATCGAGCCATTTATTGAATGAAATTGAAAAGACCTGCACACACATCAGCATCATTCATAAAGGAAATTTAAAATACCAGGGCAGCCTTAGCGACTTGCAAGAAAGTCAGGGATTGTCTAAAGAGGTAACCTTTACTATTAATGATGCAATTGCTGCTGAGCAAATGGTGAAGCAACATTACAACACCGCAAAAGCCATTAACAGAAATACACTTGTTTTTGAGTTTGAACACGAAGACGATATTCCTCGAATAAATAAATGGTTGGTGGGGCAAGGTATCAATGTTTCTGGCATCAATACAAAGCTTGGTTTAGAAGATTGGTTTATGAAAATGACTTCAAAATAATTACAACTAACTACAATGATAAAAAACAGCATTAAGGCCTTTAAAGCAGAATGGTTAAAACTTAAAGGCAGTGGAATGATTTGGATTGTTTTAATAATGAGTTTTATAATTCCCCTCATTATGACATTGGCTACAATCATTGAGGGCAGGGAGTTTCACGACACAAGTGATAATCTATGGAAGGTTCTTATAGAGCAATGTTATTCTGCTTTTGCCAGCTTCTTCTACCCTATTTTCTTAATATTAGTTGTTGTAAGGCTTTGCCAAATTGAGCATAGAAACAATGGCTGGAAGTTAATAGAAACACAACCCATTCATAGGTTTCATTTGTTTGTTGCAAAGTTTAAAACAGCACTTATTTTATCATTGGCTTGCTTGCTGTGTTTATTGCTTTTTGCATTGCTTGGGATTACTATTTATTCATTTACAAAAGGTGGAGAGATATTGCATAAACAACCCATTCCCATTGTTAAAATTTTATATTTTGTTTTAAGATTATGGATTGCAGGCTTTGGGTTAATGGCATTGCAATATGCTTTGTCTATCTGGATTCCAAACTTTGCATTGCCTTTTATCGTTGGCTTTGTAATGGTGATTGCAGCATCTATAATGAGTTCCTTTAATGTAGCAGTTTGGCTTCCTTACGCAGCTCCATCATTAACTGTTAAAAATAAAAATGGCAGCATTATAAACTCTTGGTTACTGCACCACGAGAAACTAAGTGTTGCGTGGATGTTATTGTTTTTGTTTATAGGTTATCAATACTTTTATTTTAAAGGATGGGCAAACGCATTCTTTAAACCATTTACAAAGGTTTTTAAACTGCTTGCAGCAATAGTGCTTTTTGCTATTTGCTTTTGGTTTATTGAAAAGCCAGTGCAATCAAAGCCTTACCACACAACGGTTGTAGCAGGAATGATAATTAGCGATGATACATTGAAAGATAATTTTGTATTGTATAGATTACCCGATTTTGATACTGTGCTTACTGCTCCTATTATCAACAATAAATACCACGCAACATTTAATGGTGTATTGCCTTTGGGAGAATATGCAATGGGTATTGGCAAATATAAATTTCAGGTAATATTTAGCAGTAACGATAGTTTATATACCAAATGGAATATCAGCAAAACCAAGAACACAGTGGATTTTAGTGGTACAAGGGTTGCAGAAAATGAGTTGTATAAATCAATGATGTCAAAAGATAATTTTGATTATGATGACTACTATTTGAAGGCTAATATGAAAGGATTTAAGCCAGATGAGTTTGCAAAAAAGATAGTGGAACAAGTAAGTAAAATTAATAAAAAGATAGATGAATTTACAACTTCAGATAACATTAAACCTGCTGAAGATTTTGTTGCAATGCTTAAAAAAATAATGTCTATCGAATATATTAATTTAATGCAAAACGAATATCCACGAACCTATAAACTATATCACCCTAACCAAAAATTAAATTACCCTACAGAGATTGAACCATTGCAAAAAACTATTACAACAAGTGATACCAGCTTATTAAAATTTGAGGTTTACAGAAATTATTTAAGCCAGACTTTCCATCATTTGGCAGGTGTTCGCCCCAATAGTTTTGATACAACTTATTTTAATTATATTGTTGCAAATGCAAGCCCAGCAACAATTAGAGACAATGTTCTTAACTCAGAAATTTCTGAAGCCATTTCAAATATGAGGGATAGCAGCGATAGAAATTATATTGCAGAAAAATATATTCCAGCAGTAAGTTCAGAAAAATTAAGAACCAAGTTGACAGAAAAAAATAAACTGCAAAACTCATTTCAAAAAGGAAGACCAGCACCATTTTTTATTGCAGAGAATTTATTAGGTCAACCAGCAACTTTGCTTGATTATAGAGGCAGGTTTGTTGCAATAGATGTGTGGGCAACCTGGTGTGGACCTTGCAAAAGAGAAAGCCCCTATTTTGATGGGCTTGCAGAAAAATATACCGATGAAAAGCTTGTGTTTGCAAGCATTTCTGTTGATGAAGAAAAGAACGACTGGAAAAGGGATGCTGATGATAAATCAAAAAATGTAGTGCAACTTTGGGCTTTGCAAAAAGACGTTTTTATGCACTCTTATGGTATAGAAAGTATTCCACGTTTTATGCTTATAGACCCCAATGGAAAAATTGTAAGCATCAATATGCCACGCCCATCAGAGCAAGAGTTTGAAGCGATTTTGCAACAAGAAGTTTTTAAAATGAAATAGTAAAATAATTTAACCACAAATAAAAAAGCCCTGCTAAAATGCAAGGCTTTTTCGTTTTTATTGATACTTACTAAACCAATCTAACTCATTCCCTTTTGCAAACTGGCAACTTGTTGTTGCAAGTTGTTTACTACTCCAGCAAGTTGGTTAACATCCCAACGTTGCACAGAGCCAGCTTTTTGCAAAATGTATATTGCTTTCCACATTTCTAACACTTCATCACTATTTACTTGATAAGGTTCGTAGCTTGGATTGTCGCTTATCAAAGTAATTTTATTTTTTGCTTTATTATTTTTTACTACTCTTTTGTAAACCACACCATCACTTTTAGAAAGCACTACATAGGTATTAGTAGTTTTTACATCTTCAAAGTCATCTACTTTTTCGCCTACAATAACACTACCACTTGGCGTTGGCATCATACTATCGCCAATTATCTCAAATGCCCTGTAATTACCAGGTGCAAGCATAGGCAATGTAAATGTATTTAACTCATCTAAAAATTCTGGGTCGGCATATCCATTTAAGTAACCAGCAGCAGCTTTTGCAGGCACTAAATGAATAATACCATTTGAGGAGCTTTCCATTTTTAAGCCTCTACGCTGCTCTAAATAGCTTGCAGCCTTGGGTGCTGTTAAGTCTTTTAAAATTAAATCGTCCAAGGTTAGTTTAAAAATTTTGCAAACAATTTCCATTGCTTCTAACTTTGGTTCTGCACGTTCTTCTTCATAAGCACCAATTAAAGAACGTTTAATGTTTAACCTGTTTGCAAACTCATCTTGTGTCCAACCTTTTAGTTTGCGTAAGTAGCGAAAATTTTTTCCTGCGTAACTCATAACTAATAAATTTTGCACAAATATACTAAATATTTTAGTTTAACAAAATTATTTTTTCACATTGCACAATAACGTCGCTTTTTAAAGCATATTTACAAAAATTTGAAAATTGAAGCCTCCTAAATTTCTTTTCTATTTTCTTATCATTCTGTACATTAGTATATCGTCTTGTGGCGTGTACTCTTTTAAAGATGTGTCTATAGATTATTCAAAATATAAAACCATAAAAATTGGTTTTATTGAGAATAAAGCACGTTATATAAACCCCCAGTTAAGCACTAAGCTTACTGACAAAGTGCAGCAAAAAATAACCAATCAAACAAAGCTTACCAGAACGAATAATGATGATGCCAATTTAATTTTAACTGGCTATGTAAGCAACTATGACCCAGCACTTACTGTGGGCATCAGCAATGGGCAAACTAATGTAAACCGACTTACTGTTACGGTTCACATTAGTTTAAAATATACTGCTGATAATAAAACGCAGGAATATGATGTTACAAAAAATTATGATTTTGATGCTAATAAATCGTTGCAAGATGTTGAGGCATCATTATTAGATTCACGCATTGTTCCTGAAATATCTGATGAGATATTTAATAAACTTTTTTCTAATTGGTAAACTACACATTTAATGAATATTGCATTATCTGATACAATTTTTTATGTAACTGGCAAACAAGGAATTGAAAATTCTACAGAGCAGGAATTGCAAACCCTCGTTGCAGAATACCCATATTTTGCTCCTGCACAATTGGTGTATGCTGCCAAACTAAAAAGTAACAATAGTT
>JANYEP010000071.1 GCA_025363075.1 Chitinophagaceae bacterium
TCTTGCAGTTCAATGTGTGTGCTTTGCAGGCGTTCAATAATACTTTGCAAGCCTGTGTGTAAAGTAGCAAAATTTTGTAGCTGATTAATGTTTTGCTTTAAGGTTAAAACTATTGGCTGTTCACTTTCCTTCAAGTCAAAATATGCTTTGCCCAATGCAGATTTTATTCCTTCGCTGTTGCTTAATATTTTAAGTTCAGCATCCAGGTCTTCCAGCTCATTTTCTTTTAAGCTTAGTTCGTTTAGTTCGTCATATAAAAACTGATTATAATCCAGTTCTTTTTGAAAAGATGCTTTGGTGCTTTGCAGTTCCTGCAATTCCTTTTTACTGCTATTCCATTTTTTAAACACCAGTTTATATTCATTAATGTTTAAAGTATTTTCTGCAAGTGCATCTATCACTTGCCTCTGAAAATCACTATCTCCCAATTCAAGTGTATCAAACTGTTGGTGCAAGTCAACCAGCAGGCTAGCCAACTGCTTTATTTGTTGCAGCGTTACAGGCGTATCGTTAATAAAAGCCCAGCTTTTACCATTTGCAGCAATCTCTCTTCTCAACAACAATTCATCGTTTGCATCCAAATCATTTGTAAGTAAAAATGATTGCACCTGCTCCTTATTGCTCACTAAAAAACACCCTTCTATAAAACACTTTTTTTGTGTGTCAATCAAGGCAGAAGCATCTGCACGTTCGCCCAAAATCAAGCCCAATGCACCCATTAAAATACTTTTACCAGCACCAGTTTCACCAGTAATGATATTTAGTTGCGATGAAAATTCAATCTGAATTTCATCTATGATAGCATAGTTCTGTATGTGAAGATTTTTAAGCATTCTTTATAAAAATGTGCTGCGAAGATTGTGTTTTTGTAGCCGGATTTTCAAATATTGTTTAAGAAACTTTATAACAAAAAAAGGAAGCAATGTTGCTTCCTTTTTTTTCGTTGTTGTAATGTTTTTATTTTACTGCAATGCTTTCTGTTAGTGCTTCATCAGCTAAAATTCTACCACAGTTTTCACACACAATAATTTTTTTGTGCAAGCGAATTTCGCTTTGACGTTGAGGAGGAATTGCATTGAAGCAACCACCACAAGCATCACGCTCTACAGGCACTACAGCCAATCCATTTCTGTAATTCGCTCTTATTCTATCGTAACTGTAAAGCAATCTTTCATCAACTTCTGTTCTTGCTTTTTCACTTAGTTTAGTAAAGTGTTTTTCTTCTTTTTCAGTATCAGCAATAATTTTTTCTAACTCACTTTTTTTGTGATTTAAAACGCCTTCTTTAGTAGCAATTTGTTTTTTTGCAGCATCTAAGTTTCTCACTTTTTCGCCCATTTCTTCATTAGCATCTTTAATGTGCTTTTCTGCAAGTTTAACCTCAAGTTGTTGCATCTCAATTTCTTTATTGATAGCTTCAAACTCACGGCTGTTCTTTACATTCTCACTTTGCTTTTCATATTTTTTTGCCATCGCCTCAGCTTCTTTAATAGCTTCCTTGCGTGTTTCAATGTAGTCGTTAATGCCATTGATTTCTTCTTCAATTCTCACTTTACGGCTATGCAACCCTTGAATTTCGTCTTCTAAATCACTCACCTCTATTGGCAATTCACCTTTTAAAACAGCAAATTCATCCAATTTGCTATCAATTTTTTGAAGTCTAACTAATCCAGCTAATTTGTCTTGAACTGAATAATCTTTTGCTACTGCCATTGTATGAAACGTTTAAAGTTTAAAGTTTGAGGTTTCTGCTAACCTATAAAATATTCTACAGGATTGGTATTTACCTCACTTTTAAGGACGGCAAAAGTAGGGGATTTTGACTGTAAAATCTCCATCAATAATTCTACTGTAAATTGTTCGCTTTCCCAATGCCCAATATCGGCAACAACAATCTTATTTTCAGCGTCAAAAAATTCGTGGTATTTTATGTCAGAAGTTATGTAAATATCTGCCTTTGCAGCCATTGCGTTTTTGGTTAAAAAACTGCCTGCACCACCACATAAAGCAACTTTTTTGATGGGTTTTCCAAGGAGTTTGGTGTGTTTTATAGCCTGCAAACCAAATTGTTTTTTAAGTAAATGAAGAAAGTCTTGCTCGCTGATTTCATTTTCCAAATCCCCAATAATACCACTACCAACCTGTTGGTATCGATTGTTTAAAGCCACAACATCGTAAGCAACTTCTTCGTAAGGATGAGCTTCAATCATTTTTGCAACCACATAATGCTGCAAATAATTTGGCAGAATAACTTCTACCTTAACCTCATTTATTGTGCTTCTCACTAAAGGTTCTCCAATAGTTGGGTTACTGTTTTCATTTCCTTTAAAAGTGCCAATGCCATTGGTCGAAAAACTGCATTCACTGTAATTTGCTATGTCGCCACCACCTGCATTAAAAATGGCTTCCCTCACTTTTTCAACAGGATTTTCAGGGACAAATACAAAAAGCTTGCACAGTAGGTTTTGCTTTGGGGCAAGTATTTGCTTATTGATTAATCCAAGCTTATCAGCAAGTTTATTATTTACACCTGCAAGTACATTATCCAGGTTTGTATGGATGGCGTAAATAGCAATATCATTTTTAATGGCAGCAATAATTGTTTGCTCAACATAGTTTTTGCCAGTAATTTTTTTAAGTCCACTAAATATTATTGGGTGATGTGCCACAATTAAATTACAACCTTTTCCCTTTGCCTCAAGCACCACTTCTTCAGTAACATCTAAAGTACAAAGCACGCCACTGCATTGCCAGTTTGAGTTTCCAGTAAGCAAACCACAATTGTCATAAGATTCCTGATAAGCAAGTGGTGCAAATTTTTCGAGTGGGGTAATTATTTCGGCAATTGTCATATAAAATAAAATTGATTGATGAAACTAGCCCAAATTTGTTTTATGTCGCATTTGAGTTACTACAACCTTGATGGTAAAATATTTATCGAGAGCGAAAATAACATTTCTGTAAACAACAGGAGCTTTAGGTATGGTGATGGTTTTTTTGAAACTATCAAATTGGTTGATGGCAATATCCAATTGAAGCAGTTACATTTTGAAAGGATTGCTACAAGCCTTGCTACACTTGGATTTAAAGTAAATAAACATTTTTCGTTTGAAGTATTGGAACAACAAATTATGGCATTGGCTATAAAAAACAATCACAATAAATTAGGACGAATAAGGGTTACATTCTTTAGGGAAGACGCAGGTTTATATGAGGTAACGAATTTTCATCCACATATATTGATACAAAGTTTTGGATTGAATGAAACAGTAAACAAGCTGAATGAAAATGGCTTGGTGATTGGCGTGTACGAAATTGCAAAAAAAAGTTGTGATGTTTTTAGCAACATCAAAAGCAATAATTATTTGCAATATGCAATGGCTGCCTTGTGGGCTAAGGAAAATAAATTGAATGATGCTTTGTTATTGAATAGTAACAACAACATTGCAGACAGCACTATTGCCAATGTTTTTATTATAAAAAATAGAACTATAAAAACACCTGCTTTAACTGAGGGTTGTGTTGCTGGTGTAATGAGGAAACACATTATTGAAACATTGAAAATACAAAACATCATAGTTGCTGAAACTACTATAAACATTGAAGATATTGCAACTGCCGATGAAGTTTTTTTAACCAATGCTATTAAAGGAATAATGTGGGTGAGGCAGTTTGGGGATAGTGTTTATGCAAATTTTGAAACAAGAAAAATTATTAACTTATTAAAATAAATGTCAAAGAAGTATAGAGAAAATTTCTATTACTCGGTGTAAACATAAAATGAAACAAACTATAAACATCATCTGGTTTAGAAGAGACCTAAGACTTGCTGATAATGCAGCATTGTATTATGCTTTAAGAGAATCTAAAAACGTTTTACCAATATTTATTTTCGATAAAAAAATATTGGATGATTTAGAAGATAAAACAGATAAACGTGTTGAGTTTATACACAATGCCATTGAGGAAATGCAAGCACAACTTCTTGAACTTGGTAGCACATTGGAAGTATTCTATTGCACGCCAGCAGAGGCTTTCAGTCAGTTGATTGAAAAATATAATATTGAAAATGTTTACACCAACCACGATTATGAACAATATGCTTTGCAGCGTGATAATGCTATTGCAACCTTATTGAAACAACATAATGCTTCTCTCAAAACCTATAAAGACCAAACCATTTTTGAGAAAGATGAAGTAACAAAAGATGATGGAAAACCCTACACAGTTTTTACGCCATACAGCAAAAAATGGAAATTAAAGTTGAGTGAGTTTTATTACAAATCTTACCCAACAGAAAAATATTTCAATAACCTTTATAAGCAAAATGCTAAACCAATTATTACATTAAGTGAAATGGGGTTTGTTGCCACAGAAACTGTTTTTCCTAAAAAAAGTTTGTCGGTAGAATTGGTAAAAAAATACACTGACCAAAGAAATTTCCCTGCCATTAATGGCACTTCAAAACTGGGTGTGCATTTAAGATTTGGAACAATTAGTATTAGAAAACTTGTGCAGTATAGTTTGCCATTGAATGAAACATTTTTGAATGAATTGATATGGCGAGATTTTTATTTTACTATTCTTCATCACTTTCCACACATCAGCACTGGCAAGGCTTTCAGACAAGAATATGACCTTATACAATGGCGAAACAATGAATCAGAATTTGAGAAATGGTGTAATGGAAAAACTGGCTATCCTATTGTAGATGCAGGTATGAGAGAACTAAACGAAACTGGTTTTATGCACAATAGAGTAAGGATGATTGTAGCATCTTTTCTTACTAAACATTTGTTAATTGATTGGCGTTGGGGCGAGGCTTATTTTGCAAAAAAATTGCTCGACTTTGACTTTGCTGCCAACAATGGTGGTTGGCAATGGGCAGCAGGAAGTGGTTGTGATGCTGCTCCTTATTTCAGAGTGTTTAGCCCAAAGCTGCAAACAGAAAAATTTGATAAGGATTTAAAGTATATAAAAAAATGGGTTCCAGAATTAAACAGTTTCGATTATCCAAAACCCATTGTAATACACGAAGACGCAAGAAAGAGATGCTTAGAAGCCTATGGAAAAGTGTTAAAAAAGTAAGTTTCTAATTAACCTAAACTAATTCCCAAACAAACCTTTAAGTGAGTCCATAATACCGCCACCACTGCTTTGTTGTTGGTTATTACCACCAGTAAAATTGCTTACCAAACTGCCAATATCAAAGCCGCCATTACCACCAGTTACTTTGCTTAAAATACCTTGCAAGTCGAAGCTGCTATCATTTGGGTCATTGGTTTTATGCACCAAACTTTGCAATACATTTGGTAACAAGCCGCCTGCTACATTGCTTGCTGCTCCTTGCTCTAAGCCAAATTTACTCATTAAACCTTGCACCATATTATTTTGCATAATACCTGCTAAAGGTGACGAAGCTGCGTTGCCTGCACCACCACTAAACATACTCATTACATCACCAATATTGCCACTTGTTGCAGCATTTTTAAGTGTGTCAAAAATAGAAGATGAAGCGACCTCTACCGCTGCATCATTGTGTTCATTAGGTATCGCAGGATTATTAATGATTGCATTACCGGCTTGTGATTTTACCAACTCTAAAAGATTGTCGAACATAATTATTGTTTTAAGTTCTCAAAGTAAACGGTATTTGCGTTGCAATAAAGAGTAATCTTTTATTTTAAATAAAACAATATCGCTTATAAATTTTTTTGAATCACTTGTTTAATATCTTCAATAGAATGATACAACTGTTCAAAGGAATCTATCACATAATATGTGTCTTGAATATGATCATTTTCGTAAGACCTATTCATTATCATTTCTGCCTCGTAAGGCAAATGTGTTGGCGTAGAACTCAATGAGAACTGAGTTTCTGAGAAGGATGAAATAATTCCAGCACCAAATATTTGTAGTTGATTATTTGTTTTTATTAAACCAAATTCTACTGTAAACCAGTACAACCTTCCAAGCATAGCAACAATATTTTCGTTAGAAAGATATTCCATTCCCAACTTTCCTATTGCTTGAAAAAATTCGGTAAAATGATAATGCGTAAGCAATGGCACGTGACCAAAAACATCGTGAAACATATCTGGTTCTGGCAAATAATCAAGCGAATCTTTTTTGCGAAGCCAAGTTGTTGCAGGGAACTTTTTTTGTGACAATAAATTAAAAAAATCAGGCTCTTTAATAATGCCTGGGACAACTATTAACTCCCAGCCTGTTTTAGTTGCAAGCAATTTGTTTGTATCTAAAATATTGGGAATTTTTGTAGAAACAAACTCAATATTTTTTATTCCTTGTAAGTATTCAGCAGCAGCAACTTCCTGCAACACGGGCATTTGACGTTCATATAAAAATTTCCATACTTCAAAATCTTCTACTGTGTAATCTTTATATTCCTGCACCAGACCTTTTACCATTTCATATCTCATAAACTTATTTTTAGTGAATAAAAATAGTAATTAAAAGCTAACGCTAAATAAAATATTGTAGAACAATTGTTAGTTTTGTTTGTTACTAACATTTATAAAATAGACGAGTCTCGCTTTTGGCGAGACTCTGTTTTATTCATCATTATAAAACCCTATGTATTCATTTCTTTTTTGTGATGTTTTCTCTTTGTTTTAAGCTCATCTAATTTGGCTTGTTGTTCTGCATTTAAAATAGATTTTACCTGCGATTCTTTTTGTTGATGTAATGCTTTTATTTGCTTTTTAAAATCACCCATTGTAAGGTTATCATTACTTTTTAAATTTTTAACTTTTGTGTTAAAATCCTGATGAATCGACTTCATTTTTTGTTGCTGCTCTTTACTGAGATTTAATTCTTTCGCAATTTTTTCGTGGCGTTGATGAATTTTATTTTTTGCTTCAACACCTTGCTGTTGTTGGGCTATAGCAGATGTTAATACTAACAAAAAAAATCCAATTGGCATTAATAACTTTTTCATAATTTATATTTTTTGATTCAAATAATAGATATGAAATTGTTATGTTAGTTTAATAATAAAATGTTAAATAAACTGTAAAAAATCGAACTGTCTGTTTAAGATTTTTTTATCGTCAGCACCCAGCCATTTATTAAGAAGCGTTGCATAAACATCTTTAAAATCTACTTTATATTTCAAATCTCCATCTTGCAAATCACTTAAATCTGGCAAAGCATTTATCATTCCTTTTTGCTTTAATCCACCACCAATTAAAAACATATTATTTGCAGTTCCATGGTCTGTTCCCCCACTTGCATTTTGCGAAACCCTTCTTCCAAATTCACTAAAACTCGTCAACATCACATCATCAAACCTATTATTTGTTTTTAAGTCTTTTACAAAAGCTGTAACAGCTTCATCCATTTCTGTAAACAGTTTTTGTTGTTGATATTGTTGGTTTACGTGTGTGTCAAAACTACCCAAGCTAACGTAATAAACTTTAGTATTAATTTCAGAGAAAATGAGTGATGCAATAGTTTTTAAATTGTTTCCCAAATCGGTTTTAGGATATGTTGTAGATGATGGGTGTTGTTGGCTTTGCTTAAAAATATATTCTGCACTACTAATAGTATTTGCCATTGTTTTATACAAATAATCAACAGGTTTTTCATCGTGATGATCTTGATGGCTTGAGCTTAAGTCTTTAAAATATTTTGCCTGACTTGTGTTGTATAATTTACGTGGATCTTTAAATGCTAATCCTTTTTCGTGTTCACCCTTTAATGCCAAACTCAATACATCATCCAGTTCCATTGCTTGTGTTGGTTTATCGCAACCTTGACATTGAGCATCTAAATATCTACCTAACCAACCTGTAGAAATCACTTCCTCACTTGCTGAACCACTATGCCAAATATCCATACTTCTAAAGTGGCTTCTATCTGGGTTTGGATAGCCAACGCTATTTATAACTGCCATACCACCATCGTGAAAAATGTCTGCAATACCTTTCAGTTGTGGATGAATTCCAGCATCATCATTTAAGCTAATTGCAGCCGTTTTTTCTATACCAAGCTTTGGTCTTTCCTTATAATAAATATCATTGCGAACAGGAATGATAGTATTTAATCCATCATTACCACCACTCAATTGCAGCACTACTAAAACTTTATTTCCTGCTGGAACAAGTTTGTTATTAGTGCCTTCAAAAGCCTTTAAAAACTTAGGCATCATAAGGCTTGCACTTGCAAGTGTACTTGCTTGAATAAATGATTTACGAGAGATATGCATAGTATTTTTATTTAAGATTAAGTATGTTTAGCAAAGCTGATATTCAGGTGTACTCATTATTGCTATAGTTGCAGATTTTATATATTCTTCTCTACTTGTTTTAACAATGTTATTTTCAATAGTGGTGTTGTTTAAACTTGTTGCATCAACTTGCAAAAGCCTTGTCTTTATTGTATCTAAAAGATTATTGCGTTCCACTTTTTCAAAACTTTTAATATAATCTTCCCAATTTATTTTAGCACTAATCTTATATTTTTTTGCAACTTCCATTTGCATCTTATTATACATTTTTTCTTGCATTCCCATTTGCACATCATCATCAGTTTTTGTAGTAATGGCAAATTCTTTATTATCTTTTATCAATCTTGGAATCTGCATACGCAGCATTAAAGAACTACTATCAATCCAATTTTTTCCTCCTGGCCAACCAGCAACATTTGGTGGATAAAATAATGCTTGCCCCAATGCATTTTGAAAAACTAATTGTATTTCTGGTTTATCTAACTCAACATTCAACTGCCTTCTTATGCCAACAATTAACTCAATCGGAGATTTAATTTTTGCACCAATATTTTTTTCGTCATAAAACCAATCGCTGCTAAAAATATCCTTCATTAAATCTGATATATTGTAGTTACTACTATAAAACCGTTTACTTAACCACTCTACTTTTTCATTGTCAATATTATCATTTACAAAATATTTATAAATCTTTTGAGTGATATATTTTGCTGTTTGTTTTTGCTCCAATAATATATCTAATACATCTTCACCAGTAAAGTTTCCTGTTTTTCCAAGAATGGTTTTACTACCATCATCGTGTTGATTTTTTTTGAAAATAAATTCTCCTTGAAAGTTAAAACCCCAGCCAGTAAAGGCTCTTGCAGCTTCTTTAATATCATCTTCTGTATAATTACGTCTGCCAAGTGTAAACAATTCCATTACTTCTCTTGCAAAGTTTTCATTAGGATGTTGTTTTTTATTTTGTTGATTATTTAAAAAAGAAAGCATTGCTGCACTTTTGCTTACTTCAATCAATAAATCTTTAAAACTACCAAGTGAATTGGTTCTAATGATTTGCAATAAAATTTGATTGTGAAAAATATTTTGTTCACGACAAGCAAAATGACCGTGCCAGAAAAGCGACATTTTTTCTCTAAAAGGAGAGGATGAAGCATTGATTTCTTCGAGCCATTTTATATTAAGTTTTTTAATGTCTTGTCTGCTTTGTTTACGAAGCTCTTGACGTTTTTCTTTGCTCAATTTTTCCATTGCTTTGTCCAAGCTCATCGTCATATTTGGGTCAGCCATTTCATCATACATCACTTTTAACGATGGGTCTGCAACATCTATAAATACTGGCTTTTCTTCAGCTTGTTCAAATAATTTATTGAGTATTTTTTTTGTTTTGATAGTTGAAATTTCGTTCATCATATTTTCATCAATACCAAAACCTGCACGCCACAAAAGATGTTGATTTTTTGTTTGAAGAGAGGTAAGCATAGCAATAATTTATTTTAGGACAAGGTAATGTTTTTTGGGTTTAATGGAAATTA
>JANYEP010000103.1 GCA_025363075.1 Chitinophagaceae bacterium
GATGCTACAGGCAATATATATGTAGGACACGAGAGTGGCAACTCTATTGTAGCAAAATATGCACAAACATTACCCCTCAAACTCCTTTCCTTCACAGCACAAAAAGAAAACAATAATGTGTTGCTAAACTGGCAAACTGCCAACGAGGTAAATGTTTCGCATATTAATATTCAACGCAGTAGCAACGGCACAGTGTTTACAACTGTGGGCAAGGTAGGTGCAAAATGTTGTGAGTATAGTTACGTGGACAATAGTTTACCGTTTATGGTTTATGGTTCGGTGGTTTACTATCGCCTCGAAATGGTAGATAAAGATGGCAGCAAAACGTATAGCGAGGTGAGAACAATAGAACTACGAGGTACGAACTACGAAGTACGATTGTTTCCTAATCCTGCAAAAGACTTTGTAACTATTGAATGTAAGGATGCTAAAGAAATATTGATTGTAGATTATTTGGGAAAAACAATTAAACAATATACCAATACATCACAACCACAAACCATCAATACCAAGCAGTTTGCTAAAGGTGTTTATATTGTTAAGGCAATGATGAGTAATGGAGAAATAAAAACAGAGAAGCTGGTAGTGGAATAAACTGATTTAACAAACAAAAAAATCCCCTGAAATATTTAATGTTTCAGGGGATTTTTATTAAGATTAATTAGTATAATTTAAATTACTTCCTTCAACTTCTCTACAACAATATCAACTTCTTCTTTCGTATTGTTTTTGCTGAAAGAAAACCTTACTGTAACTTGGTTGGGGTTGTTGTTAATGGCACGAATAACGTGGCTTCCAGCATCTGCACCACTTGTGCAGGCACTTCCACCACTTGCACAAATGTGGTTAATGTCGAGGTTAAACAACAGCATTTCACTCTTCTCACTTTTGGGAAAACTAACGCTTAAAACCGTATATAAAGATTGCCCCAAAGGATCGCCATTAAAGCCAACACCTTTAATATGTTTCTTCAATTGTTCCAGCATATAAAACTTAATTTCCTTGATGTGAGAACTATCACTTTCGTGATTGGTGGTTGCCAGTTCCAATGCTTTACCAAAACCTACAATGCCATATAGGTTTTCTGTACCAGCTCTCATATTTCTTTCTTGCGAACCCCCATTGATAAATGGTTTGATGCGAACATTTTCATTAATATATAAAATGCCAACTCCCTTTGGTCCGTGAAATTTATGTCCAGCAGCTGTTATAAAATGAACAGGTGTATTGCGTAAATCAAAAGGGAAATGACCAACTGTTTGCACAGTATCGCTATGAAAAATAGCATTATATTTTTTACAAAGATTACCCACAACATTAATGTCAAACATATTACCAATTTCATTGTTGGCGTGCATTAACGTTACTAAACATTTATCGGTTGTTGTTGCTAAAATATGTTCTAAGTCCTTTAAGTCTATATGTCCATTTGCAAGCAATTTTACATAAGACAAACCTGCTTCTCCAGTATTGTATAAATGTTCAACAGTATGCAAGGTAGCGTGGTGTTCTATTTTGGAACTAATGATATGCTTGCAGCCCAAATCTCTAACAGCTGCTGTAATTGCAGTATTGCTACTCTCTGTACCACCACTTGTAAAAAATATTTCGGCAGGGTGTGCATTTAAAATTTTTGCAACAGATTTTCTTGCAGCTTCAATACCCATTCTGCTTTCTCTTCCATAACTGTAAATAGAAGATGGATTGCCAAATTGATTGGTTAAATAGGGCATCATTGCTTCAAGCACTTGAGGGTCTAAAGCAGTAGTGGCAGCATTATCGAAGTAGATTCTTTTCATATGTCAATCGTGAGTTTTTTCGAGCTAATCGTAAGTTATTCGCGAGTTAATTGTGAGTATCAAACTTGCGATTAACTCGCGAACAAAAACTTTCTATTTACTAACGAATAAAAAATTATTTAACAGGTTTGTAGTAGTTCTTTACAGTTTCATCCATTATGGCTTGAAGGTCTGCAATTCTTTGTTCGTCGGCAGGGTGAGTGCTTAAATAGACAGGAGGTTTCTGCCCACCACTTAGTTTGCTCATTCTTGTCCAAAATGGAATGGCCTCTCTTGGGTCATAACCTGCAAGTGCAGCATACCTTAAGCCCCATTTATCGGCTTCGCTTTCATTACCTCTACTATGAGGTAAAATGTAACCAACATTTGTACCCACACCAAAAGCAGTATTAAAAAGATTTTGTGTTTCAGCTGGTTTGTTTTTTATTAATTCACCCAATGCAACACCAGCATATTGAACTTCCATTTGTTGGGTCATTCTTTCTGCACCGTGCTTTGCAAGGGCGTGAGTTATTTCGTGACCCATAACAATTGCCAAAGAAGTTTCATTTTGTGTAACAGGCAACAAACCCGAATAAACAACAATCTTCCCACCAGGCATACACCAGGCATTAACTGTATTGTCATCTACCAAATGTACTTCCCATTGATAGTTAGCTAATTCATCACCCTTACCTGCTTGTGTGTAAAACTGCGTAATAGCAGCAACTAATTTCTTAGCAACTTTATCAACCATTGCTGCGTTTTTATTTGTTGCAGGATTTAATACTTTACTTGTTGAAATTACCTGTTGATATTGAGTTAATGCCATTGAATTCATTTCTCCATCAGATACCAAAAGAAATTGCTTTGAACCTGTAAGTTTATTTGTTGTGCAACTTAAAATAGCAATAACTACAACCAATAAAATGAATAATATTTTTTTCATATAAAAAATTAAGATTGCAAATATACAGGCAATGTTCATTGGCGATTAATGCTGGAGCAATTGTTAAATAAATTTTGTAATATTTAAACTGGCATCATTTTTTTACATCTTCATTATAACTAAATTTAAAATATTATGAAAAAGATTACTGTATTTGTAATAGCATTTTGCTTTGCAACAAACGTTACTAAAGCACAGAGGTTTAATATTGGAATTAAAGCAGGGGCTAATGCCAGCAAAATTTCTGGTAAATCGTTCAGCGATGAGTTTAAACTAAGTTACCAAGCTGGAGTTTTTATGGAAATTGATTTCAATAAGAAATGGGGCATTCAACCTGAAGTCCTTTTTTCTCAATCTCAGGGTTCAGTTGCCAATTCAGGTACTATCCTCATAAATCCTAATTCAAATTCTAACTACAGTTTAAATTATCTCAATATTCCAATTTTACTGCGATATAAAATTGGTAAAGTATTGGTGTTGAATGCAGGTCCACAATACAGCATTTTGTTAAATAATGATAATTCACTTTTTGCAAATGGTCAAAACGCTTTTAAGAGTGGGGATTTTGCGATGGTTGGGGGCTTACAATTAAACTTTGATTTTTTAAGAATTTATGCACGATATAATATTGGCTTAAACAACGTAAATGATTTAAACAACAGTGAAAATTGGAAGAGCCAGCAAATTCAAGCTGGTATTGGGCTTAGGTTTTAAATGTTTTTGTGTTTTATTGTTATTAAAGTCAGTAAGTCTTTTGATTTACTGACTTTTTATTTTATTCCCAATCCTTTTCGTAATTTGCTTTTTTGTAGGTAAATATTTGATTAAAATTTAAACTAATAAAATGGCTTTAAGCAGAATTTGGTGTGCATTTATAATCATTGCTATTAGTGTTGCTTCGTTCAAATACTTTTTTGTTACAGACAATAACAAAATTTTTTCTCAAATGGTTATGGGTAAAAAAGCTGATACTGCTTACTCTAAAACTATTGATAGCATTGCTTTGCCAGCAATTGTTGTTTCGGAATTACAAAAAAATAAAGAATATGAATTAGCCAACAATAAGTATTATAAAACAGCTGATTCAAAATATATTGTTTGCAAAAATCAACAAGCAAATGGCGTGTTAGAAACCTGTACAGACGCAGTAAATGTGTGTATTGGTTTAATTGGCATTATGGCTTTTTTTATGGGTATAATGAGTATTGCTGAAAAGGCTGGAGGCATTCGTTTTCTTTCAAAAATTATAGCACCATTTTTTACGAAACTTTTTCCCGATGTTCCAAAAGACCATCCTGCTATGGGTTTTATGATGTTGAACTATGCAGCTAATTTATTAGGATTGGATAGTGCTGCTACACCTTTTGGTTTAAAGGCAATGCAAAGCCTGCAAGAAATTAACCCCAAAAAAGATACTGCGAGTAATGCACAAATTATGTTTTTGTGTTTGCACGCAGCAGGACTAACACTAATACCAGTAAGCATTATAGCAGTTCGCAACAAAATGGGAGCATCAGATCCAACAGATATTTTTATTCCTTGTTTAATTACAACCTTTGTTGGAACACTTGCTGCATTGATGATAGTTTCCATTAAACAAAAAATAAATTTGTTTCAGAAGGCAATACTGGCTTGGGTTTTAAGCATTGCAGTTGTTCTAACTTTATTGGTTGTGTATGTTCATAGCCTTAATAAAGATGCAATGAATTTGTTTAGTAGTGCATTAGGAACAGGCATTTTGTTATTCATTATTTTGGCAATTGTTGTTGGTGGAATGTATAAAAAAATTGATGTGTTTGATGCCTTTGTTGATGGTGCAAAAGAGGGGTTTCATACAGCAATAAAAATTATTCCTTTTTTAGTTGGAATGTTAGTTGCTATTTGTTTGTTACGCATTAGTGGCACTTTTGATGCAATACTTTTTGCAATGCAAAATTTCTTTCATTTATTGGGTTGCGACACAAGGTTTGTTGATGCTTTACCAACAGCAATGGTTCGTCCATTAAGTGGACAAGGTAGTAGAGGATTGATGATTGATACCATTAAAACCTATGGTGCAAACTCTTTTGCAGCAAGGCTTTCAGGCATTATTCAAGGCTGTAGCGATACAACGTTATACATTGTTGCTTTGTACTATGGTTCAGTATCCATTAAAAATATTCGCTACTCTATTAAAGCAATGTTGATAGCAGATTTAATAGCATTGGTTACAGCAATCTTGTTGTGTTACTTATTTTTTGGTTAAGATTTTCGTAGTAGTTAAAAATCTTTTTCGATGAAGAATTTACTTTTTTCTTTTAGTTTATCATCCTCAAATAACTCAAAATAAAACCAGCCTTCGTGCAAGAAATTTGACTTTTCGAGTGTAAGTTTATCTTGCTTTAGTTGTTTAATTCTAAATATTTCTTTGTCTTTAGCATCATAAAAAATGAGTTTATAATGATGTGTTTTATAGTTTGGTAAAACAATATTTACATAACCTTTATCTGCAGTAAAAACATTGACTGATGGTTTCCACAAAGGCTTTGGTACAAAGGGTTTCCAAATAATTTTATCATCACCTAAAACGAATAATGTATCCTTTGTTTTTCGGGAAATAGAGTCTTTAAATCTCAGGTATTTGCTTTCTTCAAACACTTTAAATAGCGTATCTATATTTCTTCTATAAACACTTAACATTTTTGGTGCGACTACCACAACTGGAGGAACTGTTACAAGATTGAACAAACTGGTATCTTTGGTTTTGATTGAATCTGTAGTAATGATTGGCTTTACGTTTGAACTAACTGTATCCCTACCAGCCCTTTTTGATTTTGAAAAATAATATTTACCATTTTCAAGCACATAAAATATCCTGTAAAATGTTCTCATTTGTTTTATGTAATGATTATCTACATAACCATTTTGTGGCAACTCTGGAGAAAGCGAGGAGAAAATAGTTTGAAAAAACTTTGTACTGTCATAAGACTTCTGCACAGAAATTTGAGTACAGTTTGGATAAGGATTTGTCCAGCTTATTCTTACTTTATCGTTGCCGATTATAGCAGCACTGAATTTTGGTAAAGTGTCTTGTGCAAAGGGTTTGAGACAAATAAAAAATATTAAAATAAAAACTAATTTCTTCATTGATGGCAAATATAATTGTTGCAAATTAGAATAATAATGTTCCTTTTGGTAATGATAAATTTCCTTGCAAGCCACCACTATGAATGATTAATATTTTGCTGTTTGGTAAAAAATATTCACTACTCAGTAAATCATTAACGGCAAATAAAAGTTTTGAAGTATAAACAATATCTGTAGGTAAATTCTCCTTTCGCCATAGATTATTCATCCAATTAATTAATTGTTGTGGATGCTTTGCATAACCACCAAAATGATATTTGTTTAAAACTATAAACTCCTTTTTTGATTGCATTATTTGCCTTGCGTCCTCATTAATGTTTTCATATCCTTTCAATACATTTATCCCAATAACTTGTTGGTGCGGTAAAGCTGCATCTGCAATGCCAGCCAGCATTGTTCCTGTGCCACAAGCACAAATAATGTGTGTGTAAGATGAAATGTCAGTAACCTTTAAAATATCTGCTGCCCCTTTTGCTCCCAACTCTCCATAGCCTCCTTCTTCAATAACGAAAGCCTTATCGTTGCTGTATTTTGAGGCAATTTCACTTTTGTTTTTAAATGCTTCTCTGCTCACAAATTGCAATTCCATTCCATAATCTTTTGCTTGTTGCAACGTGTGTGATAATGTTGTTGACTCTTCGCCTCTGATGATGCCAATACATCTTAAGTTTAGATTCTCGCAAGCAAAGGCAGTGGCAATAATGTGATTAGAATATGCCCCACCAAAAGTTATAATTGTTGTGCAATTGTTGTTGATTGCTTCTTGCAGATAATATTTTAGTTTAAACCATTTGTTACCCGAAACTATTTTGTGTATTGCATCTAAACGTAACACATCAACAATGGTTACATCATTTCCAAATGATTGTAAGTTTTGAATAAAAATATTATTGAGTGGAAACATTCTTTAGATGAAGTTTTAATGCTAACCTTGAATCTAAAAAAAATGGGTAACATTGCTGCAAAATAATCATTTCATTTTTGTATGAAAAAAATAAAACTCTTATTAGCCATTATTCTTTTATCCTCGTTTATTCAACCAATAAAGCGTAAGACAAAAGTTTACTTAATTGGTGACAGCACCATTGCTATTAAAGAAACTAAAGCATATCCTGAAACTGGATGGGGAATGCCGTTTGCATACTTTTTTGATTCAACAATTGAAGTAGATAACAGAGCAAAAAATGGTAGAAGTACCAGAACTTTTATGAGTGAAAACAGATGGCAGCCTGTGGTTGATGATTTGCAGGAAGGCGACTATGTTTTTATTCAGTTTGGACATAACGATGAATCAAAAGAAAAGGTTGACAGGTATGTTACGCCTGAACAGTTTAAAATAAATCTTACAAAATTTGTAGATGATACCAGAGGTAAAAAGGCTTTACCAGTCTTGATTACAGCAGTAGCGAGAAGAAGATTTGATAATACCAATCATATTGTTGATGGACACGGTGTTTACACACAAATTGCGAGAGATCTTGCTAAAGAATTGAATGTGCCAATGATTGACTTACAAAAAAGCAGTACAGCTTTATTGGAGAAAATGGGTGTTGAAAACTCTAAGCTAATGTTTATGCACTTAGAAAAAGGAGAACATCCAAACTATCCTGATGGGAGAGAAGACAATACACATTTTACAGAATTTGGTGCAAGAAAAATAGCACAACTTGTATTGGCAGATGTACGAAACCTTAATTTGGATTTAGTAAATCATATTGTGAAACCAGAAGTAAAAAAAGAAGTAAAAAAGTAGTAGAACTTATTTTAAAATACTTCTGCCAATTACAATTCTTTGTACTTCACTGGTACCTTCATATATCTGAGTGATTTTTGCATCACGCATCAGACGCTCGACGTGATATTCTTTTACAAAGCCATAGCCACCGTGAATTTGAACAGCTTCTACAGTAACCCACATTGCAGTTTCGCTTGCAAACACTTTTGCCATACTGCTGCTTAAATCATAGTTTAAGCCATTGTCTTTTTCCCAAGCAGCTTTAAGGCAAAGTAAACGTGCAGCCTCAATGCGTGTTGCCATATCGGCAAGTTTGAATTGTATTGCCTGATGTTGGCTAATTTCTTTGCCGAATGCTTTTCTAACCTTTGAATATTTTAATGCCAATTCATAAGCACCACTTGCAATACCCAATGCCTGAGATGCAATACCAATGCGACCTCCAGAAAGTGTGGACATTGCAAACCTAAATCCAAAACCATCTTCGCCTATTCTATTCTCTTTAGGCACTTTTACATCGTTGAACATAATGGTATGGGTATCGCTGCCTCTAATTCCAAGCTTGTTTTCCTTTGCACCAACAACAACGCCAGGTGTATTTTTTTCAACAATCAAGCAGTTGATTCCTTTGTGTCCTTTGGCAACATCTGTTTGTGCCATTACTAAATAGACAGATGCTGAAGAACCATTGGTAATCCAGTTTTTTGTGCCATTTAATAGGTAATAGTCGCCTTTATCTTCGGCTGTTGTTTGTTGTGAAGTAGCATCACTGCCAGCTTCTGGCTCACTCAATAAAAATGCACCAATGTGTAATTCACCATCTTTTTTACCTTGTGCCAATGGGGTTAAATATTTTTTCTTTTGTTCTTCATTGCCATATTTTTCCAAACCAGAGCAAACCAAACTATTGTTTACACTTACACAAACACTGGTACTTGCATCAACTTTACTAATTTCTTCCATTGCCAACACATAGCTTACTGCATCTAAACCACTGCCACCATATTCAGGGTTAATCATCATTCCCATAAAACCTAAATCTGCTAACTTCTCTATTTGTTCTTTAGGAAATTTTTGTAATTCGTCACGTTCAATAACGCCAGGCAAGCATTCATTTTGGGCAAAGTCTCTTGCAGCTTTTTGAATCATTAATTGTTCTTCGGTAAATACAAATTGCATTGGGGAAAAATTTAAAGTCGCAAATGTAGGCTAACGATTGTTAGCTGAAGAAATTAGCATAAAATATTTTCTGAAACACCCACTTTTGCTGTGTATAACTTAGTTTTTTATTGCAGTTTTACAACCCCTCTTTACCCCTATCTTCGCCACTCTTAAAAATTAAGTTTAATCAAGTATTACAGCTATTATGAGCGAAGAACAAGACATCATTAATGATGAGCAAAATAAGAACTATGGTGCCGATAGTATTCAGGTTTTAGAAGGCTTGGAGGCAGTGCGTAAACGTCCTGCAATGTATATTGGAGATATTGGCGTTAAAGGTTTTCACCACTTGGTCTATGAAGTAGTAGATAACTCAATAGATGAAGCCCTTGCTGGCTATTGCAAAAACATTATTGTAAACATTCACCTCGATAATTCAATCAGCGTAAGCGATGATGGTCGTGGTATTCCAACGGCAATGCACACCAAGGAAAAACGCAGTGCATTAGAAGTTGTAATGACTGTATTGCACGCTGGTGGTAAGTTTGATAAAAACACTTACAAGGTATCGGGTGGTTTGCACGGTGTGGGTGTAAGTTGTGTAAACGCACTAAGTTCTAAATTGCTTGTAAAGGTGGAGCGTGAAGGAAAAATATTTGAGCAAGAATATTCAACTGGTATTCCAAAATATGCTGTGCGTGAAGCTGGATTAAGCGATAGAACCGGCACTACCGTTCACTTTTGGCCAGACCTTTCCATTTTCCAAGTATCTGTTTATAACAAAGATATTTTAGAAGGAAGGTTGCGTGAACTGGGTTACTTAAACCGTAGAGTAAACATTACTTTAAACGATTTAAGAGAAACCAATGATGATGGCACCACTTACAGTAAAAACTTTTATAGCGAAGGTGGTATTGTTGAGTTTGTTGAAATGTTGGACAAGGCAAGCAATCGCCGCCCATTAATTTCAAATACCTTGTATTTTGAGGGATTGGATGAAACAAGCAATGTTGCCGTAGAAGTGGCAATGACTTATAACGACGATTTTAAAGAACACATTTTCTCTTATGTAAATAATATCAACACCATTGAAGGTGGAACACACGTTACAGGTTTTAGACAAGCATTAACGCGTGTATTTAAGTCTTATGGCGATAAGGAAGGTTTGTTTGAAAGAGCTAAAGTTGAAATTGAAGGTGATGATTTCAGGGAAGGGCTAAGTGCCATCATTTCGGTTAAAGTTCCTGAACCGCAATTTGAAGGACAAACAAAAACAAAATTAGGTAACAGCGATGTCGCAGGAACCGTTCAAACTACTGTGGGTCGTGCATTACAAGCATATCTTGAAGAAAATCCAAGAGAAGCGAAGAATGTTATTTCTAAAATAATTTTAGCAGCACAAGCTCGTGTGGCTGCAAAAAAGGCAAGAGAATTAGTACAACGCAAAACCGTTTTAAGTGGTGGTGGATTGCCTGGCAAACTGGCGGATTGCAGCGAACGTGATGCTAAAAAATGTGAATTATATTTGGTAGAAGGAGACTCGGCTGGTGGTACTGCTAAACAAGGTCGTGATAGAAATTACCAGGCAATTTTACCTTTGCGAGGTAAAATATTGAACGTTGAAAAGGCAATGGAACACAAGATTTATGAAAACGAGGAGATACGCAATATGTACACTGCTTTAGGTGTAACTGTTGGCACAGAAGAAGACCCAAAGGCATTGAATATGTCTAAACTTCGTTATCACAAGTTAATCATTATGACCGATGCCGATGTGGATGGTAGCCACATTGCAACGCTTATCCTTACTTTCATCTTTAGATATATGAAAGAAATGGTGGAACAAGGATATGTTTATTTGGCACAACCACCATTGTATTTGGTGCGTAAAGGGAAAGAAGCTGAATATGCTTATAACGAAGAACAACGCCAGGAATTAGTAATTAAATTAGGTGCAGGAAAAGAAGAAAGTGTAACTATTCAAAGATACAAAGGTTTGGGTGAAATGAATGCAGACCAACTTTGGGAAACCACAATGGATCCTACTCGTAGAACATTAAAACGTGT
>JANYEP010000112.1 GCA_025363075.1 Chitinophagaceae bacterium
TTTTTTACAAGCCGTTGCAATTGCAACGGCTGTGGTGTTTAAAATTTTTATAGTTTGTGTTTATATACTCAAATCTACATAATCAATATCTCAAAATATTAACAACAAAAAGCCCCGCAATTGCGGGGCTTTATAAATTTTATAAAGTTGAGTTATTCTCCCACAACTTCAAACTCTACTTCAATAACATTATTGCTACCAAAATCAATGTTTGCTTTGTAAGTTCCTAATTCTTTTACTTCATCAATAATAATAATTCTCTTACGGTCAATTTCGTAACCTTTTTGATCACGAATGGCACGAGCAATTTGTAAAGAAGTTACGCTACCAAATATTTTACCACTAGTTCCAGTTTTAGCTCCAATTTTAAGTGGAGATTCTTTAAGAACCGCAATAACACTATTGATTTGTGCAAGCATTGCAGCTTCTTTTTTACCTTGAACTTTTACTTTTTCGGCTAATTGTTTAAGGTTGGTTGGGCTAGCTTCTAAAGCAAATTTTTGTGGAATAAGATAGTTACGAGCGTAGCCATTTTTTACTTTTACTACTTCGTTTTTACCACCAAGATTATCTACATCCTGAATTAATATAATATCCATTGTTGTTATTTTTTAGTTCCCAAAGCCCAATCTAAGATTGTGACTGTCTTCCAATGAAATTGAAATTAGGGAAGGTTACTAAATTTGTTTATTTAAATAAATCCGTTACGAAAGGCAATAAAGCCATTTGGCGTGATTTTTTAATAGCGTCACTTACTTTACGTTGATACTTTAAAGAGTTTCCACTAAGACGACGAGGTAACATTTTACCTTGTTCATTTAAAAATTTCTTTAAAAAATCTACGTCTTTGTAGTCAACATACTTAATACCATACTTTTTGAAACGACAGAATTTTTTCTTTGGTTTCTCAAGTTTTGCTGCGGTTAGATATTTTATCTCGTTACGTGCCATAATTATACCTCCACATTTTTAGATTTATTAAATACGCCATTTCTTTTGTTTACATTATACTCAACGGCGTTTTTGTCAAGTTTAGTAATCATATGTCTCATCACTTGCTCATCTCTCAAAATAGCGATTTTAATTTTTTCATTAAAATCTGGAGAAGCAGTGTATTCGTACACCCAATAAATTCCTGTTGTTTTCTTTTGTACAGGATAAGCAAGTGATTTTAATCCCCAAGGATTGCTGTTAACCGTAGTTCCACCAGCATCTGCAACCATTGTTGCATACTTTTTTTGAGCAGCTTTAAACTCCTCTTCAGAAAGTACAGGAGTAAAAATCATCATTAATTCGTAATTGTTCATTACTCTGTTTTTTTGTTAAAAAATTGGTTTAATCCCATTGGACATTATTGTTTTCACAATAAAGACTCTGCCAAAACAGAATTGGGGCTGCAAAAGTAGGGGGATAGCATTAATTATTGAAAAATATTATCGAGGTATTACATTTTCGAGTTTTTTCTTCAGGCATTCTTCACCCCATCTCATTACAACATCGTGATTATATTGAAATGCTGGTTTTAGAATAAATGATAAATAGTTCATCCAGAGTTTATTGGTAAATACATTCCAATAATATGTTACAAATGTTATATCTCCTTTTTGTTCAAACTCCCAGGTTCCATTGCCTTCAAGCTCTCCAAATGCAACGCCAGATAGTTTTTTGTATAATTGCTTTTCAGTAAGTTTCATAGAAAATGTGAGGCGATAAGGTAATGCACTTTTCCAAGTATATTCTCTAACGCCACCAATTCCGTTTTCATCGCCTTCGTTTACTTCCTTAACTGCAATAACACCTTTCCACCAATTACTCCAATCTGTTGAGTTATAAATTGCATCCCAAACCTGTTCAACAGGAGCATTTATTTGCCAATATGTAACAAATGAATATTGCGTTGCCATTATTTTTTTGTGAAAATACAAAAGAATTTAAAACGATTGTTGATGTTGCAGATTATCTTCGCAGTTGGTCTTTAATTTCTGGGGCTGTATTGGTTTCGACAGCATAGGTTGTGGTAGGTGTAAGCACGTCGTGTGTTGTGTAATTAACACGTTAATCTGAATACTCAAACATTAACTGGCAATACTTCGTATGCCATGGCTGCTTAATCAGTGATTAAATAGTCATTCGGGCCGCCGAGCAGGTTTTCTTGATACCAAGCTCCGCCGCCGACTCAAAATAAATTCAGGATGCTGCAATAAAAGGCTGTGATTATTGCAAAAGACTATTCAGCTAAGTGTTATGTTGGTTTGTTCTTTTCCTGCATAGTGCCTACAATTAATAAGGAAATAAACGTGTAGAAAGCTTATGATGATTATGTTTGGACAGGAGTTCGACTCTCCTCAGCTCCACAAAAAAGGGTGTTATCTTTATAAAGACAACACCCTTTTTTTATTAAGTTACATGATAGAATTAATCAATTTTATGTAAATAAGAGTTGCTTGAAATGATCTTTTTTCTACGATTATTCTTCTTTATTTTTCATTTTCATTAACAACGTATAAGCTCCTTTGGTTACAATAGTTTTATCTTTTAGAATTTCTGTATTTTTTATGGATACAAAGCCATTTTCTTTTGTGCCAATATTTACTTCTTGTATTTTATATTGTTGTTTTTGGGTTTCAATAAATACATATTCTTTACCTTCAAAATTGACAATACTTTCCTCTGGTAACGCATTATTTGTGTTTGTTGATACTTTAACGTCTGCATTCATATACATTCCTGGTAATAAAGCTTTATCGTAGGTTTCAAAATGGCAATGCACATCTGTAGTGCCATTTGGTGCAACATCTTTACTTATTAATATTATTTCGCAATTATATTTTTTGTCAATATGAGCATTGTCATAAGCCACTACTTTTTGCCCAATAGAAAGTTTGGCTACATCTTTTTCAAACACATTTAAATTTAAATGAATATCAATTGGGTTTATTAGCTCAAACATAACATCTGCAGGGGTTACATATTTTCCAATGTTTACATTTACCTTGCTAACGTAACCATTAATATCACTGTAAATATTTATTGATTTTGAAATACTATTTGCTGTAATATTTTCTGGTTTTATATGAATAAGTCTAAGTTTTTCTCCAAGTGCATTCATTGTTATTTTTTGCATATTTACTTCAGCTTGTGCTTGCTCTGTTATTTTGTTGCTGCTGGCTTGGCTGGCATTTAATTCTTTTTGTCTGTTATATTCCAGCTCGGCAAAGTGCAGTTTTGATTTTGCAATTAAATAGTCTTGTTGTAGCTGAATGTATTGCTGGTCTTGCATTATGGCAATGATATCTCCTTTATAAACGTGCATACCTGGTAGCAATTTGGTGCTTTGCAAGTAGCCACCCAAAGGCACACTTACAGAAACCATATTTTGTGGTGGCACATCAATTTTACCATTTAGTTTTAAAATAGTTGCAATGTTTTTTTGTTGCAAAGTAGTAGTTTCAATCTTTGCATTTTTGTATTGTATATCAGAAAGTGTTACAATATTTTCATCTGATGTAGTTGTTGTGTTTGCTACTTTTTTTTCATCGCTTTTACACGACAATAAAATAGTTGATACAACAAGTATGACGATTAAATTATTCATTTTTATAAATTATTTTGAAGTGATAAAATTGATTTCAATACTGCTTTCGTTTAAAGCTTTTATAGCCTCGATATAGTTGCTTTGAATAGTAATGGCTTGGTTGGTAAGCGTTACAAAATCTAAGTAATTAATATCTCCATTTACAAATTGCTTATTGGCTGTTTGTACAATTAATGCAGCATTTTTAAGCCCAGTCTCTTCAAAATATTTCACAATATCTATATTGCTATTGTATTGAATTAACAGCTTTTTATATTCAATATTGATATGTTGATTTACTACTTGTTCATTACTGCTTGCCAATTGCTCATTTATTTTCGCTGCTACAATTTTTGCTTTTTGACCCCTTGTAAAAATTGGAATACTCGCACCTATTTGCACAGAACTAAAACGACTATTACCATCATATAATTTATTGTCGGCACCAGTGCCTTTAAAGCTATTATTGAAATAACCTAAAGAAAAATCGGGTTGCAATTTCGACTTTTCTACAGCAGTTTTAGCTTGTGCAATTAGTGTTTGTTGCTGTATTATTTTAAGCATTGGATGGTTAGTAATACTACTGCTATCTGCAAGTAAAATAGTTGGCATTTTAAAAGCAATTGTGCTTGGCTCAATACTTTGAGTTGTATTTAGCAATAATTGCAATTCTAAAATATTTATTTCCATTGCTTGTTGCAGCTGTTTTAGTTGAATAGTAATATTTCCTTTTTGTGTTTCGGCTGTTGTTTTTTCTAAAATATTGCTTTCGCCTTTTTGCAAACGAATCGTAGCTTTTTGAAAAAAATTGTTATAAAGTGTATCCACTTGCAGCAGCAGCTTTTGTTTTTCTTTTAAATAAATAAAAGAGTAATATGCTTGTGTAACTGCTTTTTTTATTTCAAATTCTTTTAATGAAATGCTTAGTAATGCTGCGTTGTAATCTTGGGTTAGCAATTGCTTTTGTTTTTTATAAACCGTTGGCAAGGCAATGCTTTGAGCAATACCAAATTTAGAGTCGCTATAAGCACTATTTATTTGTCCATATTCTGCTATCACATTTGTTTTAGGAATATCATTCGCTGTATTTATTAATGCTTTTGCATATTGAGATTTTACTTGTTCATTTTTTATTTGCCCATTGTTTTGCAAAGCCATTTTAACAGCATCATCTAAACTTATTTTTTGTTGAGAAAATCCTTTTGCAGAAAAAAATACCAAGAGTATTATTGATAAACCTTTTGCATTAGCAAGTAACTTTATTTTAATTCCTTTCTCAAATAAAATATATAATAATGGTAATACAAATAAGGTTAAAAAAGTAGCTACCAATAACCCACCAATTACTACTGTTGCTAATGGTCGTTGCACTTCTGCACCAGCTCCATTGCTTACTGCCATTGGCAAAAAGCCTAATGATGCAACAAATGCAGTCATTAAAACGGGTCTTAATCTTAGTTTTGTTCCAGTTAAAACTATCATAGATAAATTTTTCATTCCATCATTTTTTAATCTATTAAATTCTGCAATTAAAACAATACCATTTAACACAGCAACACCAAACAATGCTATAAATCCAACGCCAGCACTTATGCTAAAAGGCATACCACGCAAGGCTAAAAAGAAAATACCCCCAATTGCAGAAAGTGGGATGGCTGTATAAATTAACAAGCCCTGCTTTACCGATTTAAAAGCAAAAAATAATAAAACGAATATGAGTAACAACGATACTGGTACTACTATCATTAATCTTTTTTTGGCTTGATGTAGATTTTCAAAAGCACCACCATAAGTTACGAAATATCCTGTTGGAAATTTTAATTGAGCATCAACTTTATTTTGTAATTCTTGCACAATGCTTTGCACGTCTCTGCCTTTTACATTAAAGCCTACCACAATTCTTCGTTTGGCATCTTCTCTTTGTATTTGATTAGGCCCATCTTTTATTTGCACACTTGCTAATTGCGATAAAGGAATTTGATTTCCATTGGGCATTGGAATTAATAAACTTTGCACATCTTCAAGATTTTTACGTTCGCTATTTGCCAATCTTACTACTAAGTCAAAACGTTTTTCTTCTTCAAATACCAATCCTGTGCTTTGCCCTGCAAATGCTGTGTTTATTACCTTATTTATATCGGCAATGGATAAATGATATTGAGCTATTAAAGGACGATTGTACTCAATTATAATTTGTGGCATACCAGTTACTGGTTCTACAAAAAGATTTTCTGCACCTTTTACTGTACTTATTATCTTGGCTAATTTATTGGCATTGGCAGCCAATGTATCAAGGTTTTCGCCAAATATTTTGCACACCACATCTTGCCTTGCACCTGTCATCAATTCGTTAAAACGCATT
>JANYEP010000141.1 GCA_025363075.1 Chitinophagaceae bacterium
GTTTTTAGGTATTGATATATCAAGGTTTTTGAGATTGTGTTCCCTTGCTCCAAATATTTCTATAGCGTCGTTGTTGTGTTCCATCTTGCGAAGATGAAGAAGTTGGGAATATTAGAGAAAAGAATAAATTATGATATTGGAAGAAATGAAAAATAGTTACCCTTTATTAGCCAATTGACCACAAGCAGCATCAATATCTTTACCTCTGCTTCTTCTTAAACGTGCATTTACCCTGTTTTTTTCAAGGTGTTTCATAAAGGCATCTGTAGTGGCTTCTTCAGGTTTTACCAAACCAAAATTTGCAATAGGATTGTATTCAATAATATTTACTAAATCAGCAGGTACTTGTCTGTAAATTTTTATCAATTCATCAGCATCTTTCAGCGAGTCATTAAAGTCTTTAAAAAGTATGTATTCAAAAGTTATTTCATTGCCTGTTTTTTTATAAAAGTAATTCAATGCTTCAATCAAAACCTTAATATTATTACTCTCATTGATTGGCATAATTTCATTTCGCTTGGTATCATTTGCTGCGTGAAGTGATACTGCCAATTTGAATTTCACACCATCATCTCCCAGCTTTTTTATTTGTTTTGAAACACCCGCAGTAGAAACTGTAATTCGTTTAGGACTCATTGCCAGTCCATCTTCTGCTGTAATTCGTTCAATGGCTTTCAATACATTTGTATAATTCATCAAAGGCTCACCCATTCCCATAAAAACAATGTTTGTAAGCCTTTTTTCGTAACCGGTTTTACTTTGTTCATTTAATAAAACTACCTGATCGTATATTTCATCATAAGTTAAATTGCGTTTTCTATCCATTGTTCCTGTTGCACAAAACTTGCAACTTAAACTGCAACCAACCTGCGAAGAAACACAAGCTGTTTTTCTTTCATCAGTAGGTATTAAAACACCTTCAATTAAATATCCATCAAACGTTTTAAAACGACTTTTAATAGTGCCATCAGCACTATATTGTGTAGCATCAATACTAAGTGGAAGCAAATCGAAATCTTCGCTTAATTGAGAACGTAAATCTTTACCAACATTCGTCATTGCGTCAAAACTATGGGCATGTTTTTGCCACAACCACTCGTGCAATTGTTTTGCTCTATATTTTGGTTGATTGTGTGTTTGAAAATAGGTTTCAATTTCAACCAATGATAAGCTGCGAATATTTTGTTTTGACATAGTTATAAAATTAAAAAACACAGCATTCACATATTCTTATTTATAGATATGCCAATGCTGTGTTGCAAATATGTTGTTGAAAATTATTTTTTATCTAAATACAACTCAAACGTATCGCCTCTCAAGCCAATACGCATTGCCTCCAAAGCAATTACTTCGTGTGGTGCTATATTTCCAAGATTTACATTGCAACCAATTAGTTCTAAAAAATAAAGTTGTTGTGCTTTTTGTGGAGCTTCCCAAATAATTTTTTCTGCAGGGATTTGTGTTAATATTTCTTGTACCAATCCTTCTCTCACTTCTCCTGAACCCCTGTAAATACCAACGTTTCCAGCTTCTCTTGCTTCTGCAATTACATAAGACGAACCTGCTTCCAATTCTGCTTTCATCAACTCAATCCATTTGTATGGAGGAATAATATGTGCTGCATCCTTGCTACCAACTTCGCTTAAAACAGTTGCGTGTTTTGTAAATTTTTCAATGTAACCACATTTTTCAGCGTGAGGAATTGTAATAGAACCATCGCTGATTTCTACATAATCAATTCCATAATCTTTACAAACGGCTATATAATCCTCAATTTGATTACGAATTAAAAATGCTTCAAACAAAGTGCCACCAAAATAAATTGGCATTCCAGCATTTTTATATACTTCAATTTTTTCTCTAAGATTTGGAGTAACGAAAGATGTTCCAAAACCCAGCTTTACAATATCAACGTGAGGTGATGTTCCTTCTAAAAAACTTCTTACTTCAGTAATACTAAGACCTTTGTCCATAACCATTGTAAGTCCATTTTGGCGTGGCTTTGGTGTACGTTCAGGAATTTGAGACAAGTTAAAATTCATACTTACTTATTTATAATAAGATGCAAATTTAAGGTTTGAAGTTTATGAGATAAGTTAAAAATTTTCTATAGCTTTTGCCATACGCAACATTTCAGTTTCTTCGTTTTGTGCTGCCATTATTTGCAAGCCAAAAGGCATACCATTACTATGTTTGAACAAAGGGATACAGATAGCAGGAATACCAACTAAATTTGAAAACACTGTATATAAATCTGCTAAATACATAGCAACAGAATCATTACTTTTCTCACCAATTTTGAATGCAGTTGATGGAACAGTTGGAGAAAGAATAGCATCATATTTACTTAAAATATCTTTGGTGGTATTGCAAAGTATTTGCCTAACTTGTTGAGCTTTGGTGTAATAAGCATCAAAATATCCTTCACTCAAAACAAATGTTCCAAGCATAATTCTACGTTGAACTTCTTTACCAAAACCTTCGCTGCGTGTTTGCTTATACATCGCTTGCAAACTATCAAATTCTCCAGTAGCTCTGTAGCCATATTTTACACCATCAAAGCGAGATAAATTGCTGCTTGCTTCGGCAGTTGTAAGCACATAATAAGTTGGGATTGTTTCGTCCAGCAAATTAAATTCTACAGGTTCAACAGTATGTCCATTTTTTTTTAAAATTTCAATAAACGATTTTATTTGCGTAGCCATTTCTTTGTCTAAACCAATGTGATCAAGGGCTTGACGAAAATATGCAAAGCGATATTTTTTATCCGATTGTAAAAGTTCAGCATAATTTGGAACATCTTGTTGCGATGCTGTGCTATCAAAATCATCGGCACCTGCAATTACTTCAAGTACCAACGCAGCATCATTAACATTATTAGCAAAAATTCCTATTTGGTCAAATGAAGAAGCATAAGCAATTAAACCATAACGAGAGATGCGACCATAAGTTGGTTTAAGCCCAACAACGCCACAAAAATCTGCTGGTTGACGAACGCTTCCACCAGTATCGCTACCTAACGACACCATACTCATATTCATTTGCACAGCCACTGCACTCCCCCCACTTGAACCACCAGAAACTCGTGTTTCATCCAATCCATTTTTTATAATTCCATAGTAAGAATTTTCGCTGCTACTACCCATTGCAAATTCATCACAATTATTTCTGCCAATAATAATTGCACCTGCTGCAAGTAATTTTTCAACAGCTGTTGCACTATAAACTGCTGTGTAGTTTTCAAGAATTTTTGATGCAGCAGTAACCTTGTGCCCCTTGTAGCAAATAACATCTTTTATAGATACAATTACACCGTGAAGTTTACCCAACTCTTTGCCTGAAACTCTTGCTGCATCAAGGTTTTCAGCTTGCTGCAAAGCATCTTTTTCAAACACTTCCACAAATGCGTTTAAGTGTTTGCAATTATTTATTTGTTGCAAATATTGCTTAACCACATCGACACAAGTTGTAGTTTTAGCTTGTAGTTGCTGATGGTATTCTTGTATATTTTTAAATGAAAACATTGTATTTACGATGTAATATTTTTTGTGTAGGTTTTGATTATTTTATCAATTATCGAATAATTACTCCCACTCAAGTTCTTTTTTTATTTGCTCTTTTTCTACTCTTCTACAAACTAAAATACCTACTTCATACAAAATAACTAATGGCACACTACAAATAATTTGACTAAACATATCTGGAGGCGTAATAACTCCAGTAATAACAACAATTATAAGTATTGCATACTTTCTAAATTTCTTTAAAGATGTGGCACTTACTATTCCAACTTTTGCTAAAAAAAATAAAATTAATGGCAATTGAAATGCTAACCCACAACCCAATGTTAATGGCAAAACAGTATTAAAGTAGCTTGAAATGGTTGGTATATTTTTTATTTTATTATCTAAAGAAAAGTTGGCAAAAAAGTTTACGGTGTATGGCGATAAAACAAAATAGCCAAACATTATTCCAACAAAAAAAAGTAATGAAACCCAAAAAATAACCCCTTTAGAATTATTCAATTCATTGTTATTGAGGGCTGGTTTTACAAATTTCCAAAACTGCCAAAGTATGTAAGGAAAAGCAACAACAAAACCACCAATCACTATCACATCTAAATAAACATCAAACTGCCCTGTAATAGTGTTGCTTTGCATTTCAAGATGAATTTCTTTCATACAAAATTTGTTACCAAAACCAAAGTAATTGCTGAGTTTGCACAAATAGGTGTATGTAGGAAAATCTGGTCTTGTAGGCCCTAATAAAATTCGCTGAACAACGAAATCATTATAAATAGCCATAAATACAGCACCAATTGCTGTAGCAATAGCACACCTAAGCAAATGAACACGCAAAGCATCTAAATGCTCTACAAAAGTCATTTCAATTTTTTCTGTATTTGCTTTGCTTGAGGCCATTTATTTTAAAAAAAATATGGTAGTTGTTGATAAAAATAAAACCTCGCAAATTAACTGCGAGGTTTTATAAAATTTTTATTTAGGTTGTATTAATTTTCTTTTTTTGGTTCTTCTTTACCAGCGTTTTCAATTTCGCTTTTCACATTATTCTTTGCATCGTTGAATTCTCTAATCCCTTTGCCCAAACCTCGCATCAATTCTGGTATTTTTTTCCCACCAAATAACAAAAGAACAATCACCAATATAACAATCATATGTTCCATTGATAAAGCAAGTATTACAAAACCCAAAAGTGAACTAAGCATAAAAAAGATTTAATGATGTAAAGCTAATACTATTTAACTCTCTTCTCTTTAATACGTGCAGATTTACCACTTCTTTCACGAAGGTAAAATAATTTAGCACGACGAACTTTACCAACTTTATTCAAAATAATACTGTCAATATTTGGAGATAAAAATGGAAATAATCTTTCAACACCAATGCTATCAGAGATTTTACGAACAGTAAAAGATGCAGTAGCACCAGTACCTTGAGTTTTTAACACATCGCCTCTAAAACTTTGGATACGCTCTTTACCACCCTCAACAATTTTATAATTTACAGTGACATTGTCGCCTGCTTTAAATTTTGGGTGATTTCTTAAAGTTGTAAGTTGTTCGTGAACAAATTTTACTGCTGATTCCATAACAAATATTTTTATACCGATTTTTTCGGACGGCAAAAGTAAGGAGAATGAACAAATTGGCAAATATTTTTTTAAACTACAGCAATCATACTTATCTCTACATTCACATTCTTTGGCAATCCTTTTACAGAATAAGTTTCTCGTGCAGGAAAATTGTTTATAAAACAAGAGCCATAAACAGCGTTTACTCTTGCAAACAAATCCATACTACTCAATAGAATAGTGGTTTTTACAACGTTTTCAAATCCAAGTTGTGCCTCTGTTAAAATGGCTTGCAAATTTTTCATTACTTGCTGTGCTTCAGCTTCAACATTTGAAACTTCAATTTCACCAGTTTCGGGAACAATAGCTATTTGACCACTAATAAATAGCATTCCATTTGCAAGAGTGGCTTGACTATAAGGACCAATTGGTGCTGGTGCGTTGGGCGTATTAATTACAGTTTTCATTGATTTTATTTATTGGCAAATAACTGAAAATACTTTTATATGGCATCCTACATTTGCAAAATTCTTTATAACTATGCGTATAAATATTAGAGCATCAGAAACTCAAAAAGCAATTTTACTTTCAAAAAAAATAGATTCAACAGTTGAAGTAATTTGGTCTGAAAATAATTTCGCCGAAGCAGATGCTTACATTGATTTGTTATTTGAAGAAAATAAAACTGTTTTTGATTCAATAAAAAACAAGCCAGTTATTGTAAACGCTGTTATTAAAACTGCCAATAATTTGCCCAGTAATTATTGTAGAATAAATGCCTGGAATACCTTTTTGGATAAAGAAAAAATAGAAGCATCAACTTTAAACATTGAACTAAAACAAATATTTGAAAACATTTTAAATAAACTTGGTTACCAATGTTTTTTTGTTGACGATATTGTTGGAATGATTGCTACAAGAGGCATTGCAATGATAATTAACGAAGCATATTTTGGTTTAGAAGATGAAATCAGCACGAAAGAACAAATTGATATTGCAATGAAATTAGGTACCAATTATCCTTATGGACCTTTTGAATGGGCAGAAAAAATTGGGCTAAAAAAAATCTTGAATTTATTGAATGAATTATACAAAACAGATGAGAGATACAAGCCTTGCGACTTATTAATTAATGAAACCACAAATTAAAAATTTCCTTTGCCTTTAATTTTAAACATAGATACTGCTACAGATTTTGCCTCCATTTGCTTGAGCAAAGATGGCGTTAGTATTGGCTTTAAGGAGAACGGAGAACAAAAAAGTCACGCAAGTTTTTTGCAACCAGCCATAAAAAAATTAATGGAAATTGGAAACTGGAAACTAGAAAATGTTGATGCAATTGCTGTAACTAATGGACCTGGTAGTTATACAGGATTAAGGGTTGGTTTAGCTAGTGCAAAAGGCTTGTGCTTTGCACTGAATAAGCCCTTGATTTTGTTGAATACTTTGGAAGTAATGGCAAATGGAACATTGAATAGCGAAATTAAACCTTCAAGCTTTCTTTTTTGCCCAATGATTGATGCAAGACGAATGGAAGTTTTTGTTGCGTTGTATAATGAAAATTTAGAATGCTTATTGCAACCAACAGCAATGGTTTTAGATGAAACTTCTTTTGCAGAATACTTGTCAAATGATAAAATTATTTTTAGTGGAAGTGGTGCTGTAAAATTTAAAGAAATCATTAAAAACGACAATGCCATTTTCAGTAATATGCAATACTCTGCAAAAGATATGGTGCAACTTTCTGAGAAAATGTTTGTTGAAAAACAGTTTGCAGACTTAGCTTATTCAAGCCCCGATTACTGCAAAGAGTTTTACACTCCAATGGGCAAAAAACATTAGCCTAATCTTCTCTAATGGTACGACCAGTTAGGCTAATAAACACGTCTTCGAGATTTGCTTTCTTCACTTCTTTAGGACGTTCAAAACCACTGGCAACAAGGTTGTCAACCAAATTGTCTGGAGTTTCAATGGCAATTATTTTTCCTTGGTCAATAATAGCAACCCTATCACAAAGCAATTCTGCTTCATCCATATAATGAGTTGTAAGAATTACAGTAGTTCCGCCTTTTCTAATATCTTGAATAAGCTCCCAAAGGTTACGCCTTGCTTGTGGATCAAGACCAGTTGTTGGCTCATCTAAAAAAATTATTTTAGGGTTATTGATAAGCGTTGTGGCAATCGAAAAACGTTGTTTTTGCCCACCACTTAACTCCTTCACTTTTGCCTTTGCTTTATCACGCAGGTTTACTTTATCAAGCAACTCCATTGCATTTACATCTTCATTATATAAGCCAGAAAAAAGGTTAATTAATTCTATCAAATTTAAGCCAGGATAAAAACCGCTTGATTGTAGTTGTACCCCAATTATTTTTTTAATTTCATTGGCTTGTGTATCAAGGTCAAAACCAGCAACCGTAATAGTTCCACTTGTTTTTGTTCTTAGTGTTTCAATAATTTCAAGTGTTGTGGATTTACCTGCTCCATTAGGACCAAGTAAGCCAAATATTTCACCTTCGTGAACATCGAAACTGATTGATTTTACTGCCTCAAAATCTCCATATTTTTTCACGAGATTTTTTACTGATATGATAGTGTTACTCATAAATATTTTTTCTGTGCCCAATGTCAATTACATCAATTAATAAAATATTGTCGTTGATTTCGTAAATTATTCTATAGTTCCCAACCCGAATTCTAAAAGCATCAATCCCTTTCATTTTTATGTACCCAATAGGTCGAGGATTAGTTGTAAGGTTTTGCAGTGTATCTAATATTGGGTTTGCTAAACTATCAGATAAACTATCTAAAAATTTCTCTGCTTTTTTGATAAAACAATTGTACAATCATTCATTATTATGTTTTCTTTTAATCAGGTAATCAGACAAAGAAATTCTTTCACCATTATCTTCTGTTTTAGACTCATTATAAATTTTAAAATCATAAGCATCTTCCAAATCTTCTAACTCCTTAACAACATCATTAAATTCTTGTATAGGCAGTATAACAGAAACCTGTTTTCCATTACTATCAGTTACAAATTGTGGGTGTAAAATATTCATAAAAAATTTATTTACACTTCAAAATTAAGCAAAACAATATTTGAATAAACAATTTGTTTATTTGCTAAATAAAATAAAAATTATGCTGTCAAATTACCATCATACAGTTACCGAAAGATTTTTGCGTTATGTGCAAATAGATACACAAAGCGACCCACAAAGTACAACGCATCCATCCACAGAAAAACAAAAAGATTTATCTGTTTTACTTGCAAAAGAATTGATAGAAATTGGTGTTGTAGATGCACATAGTGATGAGTATGGATATGTATATGCGACCATTCCATCAAACACTACAAAACAAGTACCTGTAATATGTTTTTGCAGCCACGTTGATACTGCTCCTGATTGCAGTGGTACTAATGTGAAACCCTTACTGCACAAGAATTACAATGGTGAGAATATTATTTTGCCTGATGATGAAGCACAAATAATTTCTATGCAAAAATATCCTTATTTAAAAACGCATATTGGCAAGGATATTATTACTGCAAGTGGTAAAACATTGCTTGGGGCTGATGATAAAAGTGGTGTTGCTATTATTATGGATATGGCAAACTATCTTTTAGCAAACCCACAAATAAAACACGGTACAATCAAAATACTTTTTACACCAGATGAAGAAGTTGGTGCAGGCACAGCTAAACTCGATTTGCAAAAATTGGGTGCAGATTTTGGCTACACTTTAGATGGTGGTGAACTTGCCACTTTTGAAGATGAAACCTTTAGTGCAGATGCTGTAACAATCAATATCAATGGTGTTATTTCTCATCCTGGATATGCAAAAAAAGTGATGGTAAATGCAATAAAGATTGTTGGAGAAATTGCCGCTGCTTTACCAAAAAAAGAATGGTCTCCTGAAACGACTGAAGGCAGGCAAGGCTTTGTACACCCTGTAAGAATAGAAGGTCTGGCAGAAAAAGCAAGTATTGAATTTATTGTCAGAAGTTTTGAAACTGCTAAGCTTGCAGAATATGAAAATCGTTTAAAGTCAATAGCAGAGAGCGTTGTAGCCAATCACCCAAATGCAACGATCGAGTTTATTGTTAAAGAACAATATAGAAATATGAAGGAAGTTCTTGACCAGCATCCTCAAGTTGCTGCCAATGCTATTGAGGCTTATCAACGTGTTGGGTTAACAGTAATTAAAGAACCAATTCGTGGTGGTACAGATGGAAGCAGACTTAGTTTTATGGGTTTGCCTTGCCCCAATATTTTTACTGGAATGCAAGCTATACACAGCAAGCACGAATGGGTTGGTGTGAGTGATATGGAAAAAGCTGTTGAGGTATTAGTGATGCTTGCACAGGTATGGGAAGAGAAAAATTAGTATGCGAAAAGTGTTTATATCAAAAACTTATTTACACAACAAACCCCACACAATGTGTGGGGTTTTATAATGACTTATTGACTAATGACTCTATGACTTCAAATTACTCTGCATAACTTTCAGTTGGCTCACAAGCACAAACCAAATTTCTATCACCATAAGTATTGTTTACACGAGCTACACTTGCCCAAAATTTATTGTGAGCAACATAAGGTAATGGGAATGCAGCTTCTTGTCTTGTATAAGAATGATTCCACTCATTAGCACAAATAACAGCCTGTGTATGTGGTGCATTTTTTAAAGCATTATCAAGTTTATCTGACGTGCCATCTTCAATGGCTTTTATTTCATTATGAATAGCAATTAAGGCATCACAAAATCTGTCAAGTTCAGCTTTATCTTCACTTTCTGTGGGCTCAATCATAATGGTTCCAGCTACAGGAAAACTCATTGTTGGTGCGTGAAAGCCATAATCTATAAGCCTTTTAGCCACATCTTCTGCTTCTACACCACAACTTGTTTTAAATGGACGAAGGTCAACAATGAATTCGTGGGCACAAGTTCCATTTTTGCCAGAAAATAAAATTGGGTAATGTTTTTCTAATTTTGCTTTCATATAATTAGCACTTAAAATAGCATATTCAGTTGCCATTTTAACACCATCATTTCCCAACATTTTTATATACGCATAACTGATAAGAAGAATAGATGTAGAACCATAAGGAGCAGCAGAAACAGCACCTTTACCACCAAGATTTGTATGACTTGGAAGATGAACAGCCAAATGTTCTCTCACACAAATTGGTCCCATTCCAGGTCCTCCTCCTCCGTGAGGAATGGCAAATGTTTTATGCAGATTTAAATGGCAAACATCAGCACCAATTGTTGCAGGTGAAGTAAGCCCAACCTGTGCATTCATATTGGCACCATCCATATAAACTTGTCCACCAAATTCATGAACGATACTGCAAATTTCTTTAATACCTTCTTCAAACACACCATAGGTGCTTGGATAAGTAACCATCAATGCACCCAAATTGTCTTTGTGTAATTCAGCTTTGGCTCGTAATTCAGCAATATCAATGGTTCCATCTTCATTGCTTTTTACAATCACTACTTTCATTCCTACCATTACAGCACTTGCTGGATTAGTGCCATGTGCAGAAATTGGAATTAATACAACATTACGATGAGCATTATTATTGGCTTTATGATAAGCCATAATTGTTAGCAATCCTGCATACTCACCTTGTGCACCACTATTAGGTTGAAGACAACAAGCATCAAAACCAGTTATCTCACATAAATAAGCAGCTAATTCATCAGTAATTTGTTTGTAACCCAATGCCTGATTGGCTGGAACAAAAGGATGCAATTGAGAAAATTCTGCCCAGCTAACAGGAATCATTTCACTAGCAGCATTCAACTTCATAGTACAACTACCCAACGTAATCATACTGGTATTTAAAGACAAATCTTTGTTTTCAAGTTGCTTGATATAACGCATCATCTGGCTTTCGCTATGATGTGTATTGAATACTGCGTGTTCTAAAAATATTGAAGTACGCGTTGCAAAAGTTGGGATATTATTTAGGATATCATCACTATCAAACTCAATCTCAGCTTCATTTTTACCAAGGCTTTCAGCAAAAATATAAACAATGTCCAAGATATCTGTTTGAGTGGTTGTTTCGTCAATTGAAATACCAACTTGCTTATCACTAATATGCCTAAAATTGACGCCACTTTTTTCTGCTATTGCAACAATTGCTTTTGCATCACATTCAATATTTAATGTATCAAAGAAAAACTTATTGTTGTTTTTAAAACCTAATGCAGATAAGGAATTACTTAAAACATTTGCCATTGTTGAAACCCTTTTAGCAATATTTTTCAAGCCTTCTGCACCGTGATATACTGCATACATTGCAGCCATATTTGCCAACAAAGCCTGAGCTGTACAAATGTTTGAAGTAGCTTTTTCACGTTTAATATGTTGTTCACGCGTTTGCAAGGCCATACGTAATGCACGGTTGTTTTGAGCATCGATACTAATACCAATGATACGACCTGGAATGCCACGTTTAAATTCATCTTTGGTTGCAAAAAATGCTGCGTGTGGACCGCCATAACCTAATGGCACACCAAAACGTTGAGAGTTACCAACAGCAACATCAGCACCTAATTCACCAGGGGAAGTTAGTAATGTTAATGCCAGTAAATCTGTAGCCATTACAATGTAAGCACCAAGGCTGTGAGCCTTATCAATAAAGGCTTTGTAGTCTTCGATGCTGCCATTATTGTTTGGATATTGAACGATAGCACCAAAGAAATTTTCATCCAATTGTGCTTGTTTATAATCTCCAAAAAACAACTCAATTCCAATTGGTGTTGAGCGTGTAATTAATAAATCTTTTGTTTGTGGAAAAATAGCTTCATCAACAAAAAATTTTGTTTTTGCAGGATTATTTCCGTGATGAAAAAGCATTGCCATTGCTTCAGCAGCAGCAGTTGCTTCATCCAACAAAGAAGCATTTGCAAGTTCTAAACCTGTAAGGTCGCAAATCATTGTTTGGTAGTTCAACAAACTCTCTAAACGACCTTGAGAAATTTCTGCTTGATAAGGTGTGTATTGTGTGTACCATCCTGGATTTTCAAACACATTTCTAAGTATTACACTTGGTGTGATAGTATTATAATACCCTTGCCCAATATAGGTTTTAAACAATTTGTTCTTAGCTGCAACTTTCTTTAGTTCATTCAAATATTCAAACTCGCTAATGGCAGCAGGAATATTTAAATTATGGTTTAAACGAATGGCTTCAGGCACAGTTTTGTCCATCAATTCTTCAATGCTTGCAACACCAATGGTGTCAAGCATTTTTTGTGTATCAACTGCATTTGGACCAATGTGTCTTCCTTGAAATTCGTGAGATTGTTGTTGAAAAAGATTCATATTTTCTATTTAAATTGAGCTATTTAGATGAGATATATTAACAACTGTTAGTACAATTGTAATTCGCGTGCAAATGTAAGGTTGTAGATGATTGAAGATTTTATTGATTAGCCAATATTAAAAGTTGTTAATAAAAAGGAAGAAGTGAGTTTATTTTTATCTTCAATTTTCCTAAACAGAAAAACTAAAGTTACCGATTAAAGTAAATAACCCTACTTTTGTCACTTAATAACAATAAATTTATTACAATGCAAGAAGGAACAGTAAAGTTTTTTAATGAAACTAAAGGATTCGGATTTATCACTCCATCAAATGGCGGTGAAGACATTTTTGTACACTCAAGTGGTCTTGTTGACAACATCAGAGAAAAAGACAAAGTTGAATTTGAAACAGAAAGCGGAAGAAAAGGTATTAATGCAGTTCAAGTAAAAGTATTAAGATAATTTCTTTTTATAATAGTTAAACAACATTACAATGTCAGTAGCGTACTAATTTTAGTACGCTATTTTTTTGGTAAATATCACAATTCTAATTTATCCAAAATCACTGTTGCCATTTTATAAAATGCTTCATTACTGTACCCTGCAATATGTGGTGTGATGATGACATTTGATTGTTGCAATAAAAAATCAAGTTGCTGTGTCTCTTTACTGTTATATGTTTCCAGTTTTTCGTTTTCTAAAACATCTAAAGCTGCTGCTTTAATTTTTTTATTTTGTAGAGCATTAATTAAAGCATCTGTATCAACAACATCACCACGACTGGCATTAATAAAATATGGTTGTTTTTCCAAGGCATTGAAGAAATTATCATTGGCATAATGCTTTGTAATTTCAGTTAAAGGCAAATGCAAACTAACCACATCTGCGTATCGTGCAATCTGCTCAAAATTCGCTTCCTTGATATAAGCATTTGCAAAGCCAAATTTATTAATATCATTTGCCAAAACAGTTACATTAAAGGGTTGCAATAATTTTGCAAATGAACTTCCTATATGCCCAAAACCAATAATACCAATGATTTTTCCAAACAATTCTTCTCCCCTATTTTCATCTCTTATCCATTTGCCTTGCCTAATTTCATTGTAACTTTTATTAATATTATTCATTAAGCTTAACAGCAAGCCCAAGCAATGTTCAGCAACTGCATTACAATTTCCTTCAGGACTGCTAACACATTTAATATCTTTGGTGCTTGCGTAGTTAACATCAATATGTTCCATTCCACTGCCTAATCTCCCAATCCACTTTAGGTGTGTAGCTGCATCTATAATCTGCTTATCAATTTTAATACTGGTTGTAGTAATCAAACCAATGCAACTACTGATTTCATTGAGTAAATCGGCATAAATCATTTTAGGTTTGTGTAAAATTTCATACCCCTTTTCTTGTAATTTTTCAACTAAAAAAGGATGGCATTTTGCAGTAATAATAACTCGGTTATTCATACTATTTAATGATTTACCATTTTGTAAACATTCTATCCAAATAATCTTCTTTAAACTCCATAAAAGTTGGATTGCCTGTTGCTGTTGTATTGGGTGTTTGACATTTAAACAAATCTTCAATTAAAGTTTGCATTTCTTTTTGCGACAAAGATTGCCCTGCTTTTATAGCATTTTGTCTGGTTATGCACCTCACCAATTTCTCTCTTTTACTAAACTTAATGTCGCTGCTAAAATGTTTAAATTGTTCCAAAAGCAGCTCAAGACTATTTTTTTCATTTCCTTGCAAAACGTCTGCTGGCGTGCCTTGTATCACAAAACTATTATTGCCAAAAGGTTCTATTTGATAGCCCAAAGCATTTACATCTTCCAATAATTCATTCAACAAAACTGCATCCGCAGCACCTAATTCTAAGTTCACGGGAAACAAACTCTTTTGCGTTATTGTTTGTTGTTGATGTGCTGCTTTACTATATTTTTCATACAATATTCTTTCGTGTGCCAATTGCTGATGAATCAACATAAATCCTTTTGGTGTTGGCGAAATAATGTATGTGTTGTGAAGTTGGGTAAGCTCGAAATTTAAAGTTTGATGTTTAAAGTTTGCTATTTGAAAAATTGTTTCTTGCTCTCCGTTTCTTGTTTCTTGTTTCTCTTTATTCGTTTCTCGTTGTTCATCTTCATACTTCTTACTTGCTGGATCATAAAAATCTTTCCAATGTTTCAATTCATTCTTATCACTTTTTTCAATAAAATGAGCTTGATTTTTTTGGGTAAAAGTTTTATATAAATTAGATGACGAAGCTGCCTCTTTTTTCTCTTCAGTAAAAGGGTTACTAACAGCTGAAAGGCTTTGTATATTGGCATTTAGCGTAAAATCTAAACTTGGTGCAATACTAAATTGTGCTAATGCGTGTTTAACAGCTGCCTGCACAAAAGCATACGTTATTTTTTCATCCTCAAACTTAATTTCTTGCTTAGTAGGATGCACATTAATATCAATTTGTTCTGGGTCTAAATCAATAAATAACACATAGCTTGGGAAACTATCTTTTGGCAATAAACTATCATAAGCTGTGTTTACAGCGTGGTTAAGATAAGCACTTTTGATGTAACGATTATTTACAAAAAAATACTGATCGCCACGAGTTTTTTTTGCAGTGTCTGGTTTTCCAATAAATCCATACACGTCCAGATAATCTGTGTGTTCCTTTACTGGCACCAGTTTGGCGTTGTAATTATTTCCCAAAATCTGAACAACACGTTGTTTAATATTTCCAGCTTCTAAATGAAAAACCTCTTGTCCATTGCTTGTTAGCGAAAAAAAGACATTTGGAAAAGCCATTGACACTCGAATAAATTCGTCAACAATATGCCTCATTTCAACACTATTGCTTTTCAAAAAATTTCTTCTTGCTGGCACATTAAAAAACAAGTTTTTCATACTGATACTTGTACCCACATTATAGGCACAAGGTTCTTGTTTTATCACAGCACTATTTTCAATTTCTATGTAAGTGCCAACAGTATCTGCTGACTTTTTTGTTTTTAATTCTACTTGTGCAACTGCAGCAATACTTGCTAAAGCTTCACCTCTAAAACCCATTGTTTTTATGCGAAATAAATCTTCAATATTTTTTATTTTAGAAGTAGCATGTCGCTCAAACGCCATTCTGGCGTCAGTTTCACTCATTCCTTTGCCGTTATCAATTACTTGAATAAGTGCTTTGCCAGCATCGTTAACAATAAGTTTTATTTCTGTAGCACCAGCATCAACAGCATTTTCAAGCAATTCTTTCACAGCACTTGAAGGACGCTGAATAACTTCCCCAGCTGCAATTTGGTTTGCTATATTATCAGGCAATAATTGTATAATGTCAGACACTTTTGTATGTACGAGGTACGATTTTAGATTTACGATTTGTTAATAACATTTTTTAACAAATTTTAAACTTGTTAAATGTGGGCAAATGTAAGTGTTGCGTTACATTTGTTTTTTTGAAAGAAATAAAATGTGTAATATGTTTAATAAAAATAAGAATACAAGTAGCAAATCAAAGCCATCGCAGTTTATGGCAATTTTGGGCATTACCTCTGTTTTATTTATTGTTGGAATATTTGGCTGGCTTTTGTTGAGTGCCACAAAATATACACAAGTGCTTAAAGAAGATATTTTAGTGCAGGTGTATCTACATAGTTCGGCAACTGATAAAACTACTGCTGATTTAAAAAATTACATAGAATCAAAACCATATATCAAAGACGTAGAATATGTTGACAAGGCTACAGCATACCAACGTAATCAGGCATCTGAAGACAAGTATGATGAAGCATTATTAGGAGGAGATAGACCATTACCTGCATCGATTAATTTTCATTTAAAAAGTAATTATGTTCAAACAGATTCTTTAGTAAACATAAAAAGTGATATACAAGCCAATAGTAACAATATTGTTGAAAGCGTAGTATATCCAGCTGGTGTTGTAGAAAAAATGGGACCTATTCTAAAATGGGTTTTAATTGGCCTATTGGTTTTAGCAGGAATTTTTGCATTGCTTGCAATTATATTAATCGACAATACAATTAAGCTTTCAATGTATAGCAACCGTTTTTTAATTAAAACTATGCAAATGGTTGGAGCTACGCGAGGTTTTATTGTAAAACCAATCAATAAGCAAGCTGTTATTAATGGATTGGTTGCTTCTATTATTTCTATTTTGTTTGTTTGTGGACTAATTTATGTATCTGAAAATTCAATTGTTGAAGTAAAACAGCTTCGCAATAATCAACATCTTTTATTCCTATTTTCTGCAATGATTTTTTTAGGGGTTATCATTAGTTTGTTTAGCACACATCGCAGTGTTATCAAGTATTTGAAGATGAAACTCGATGATTTGTATTAAGCATTTATAACACAAATAAAAAAAACGTTTCAATCTCTTGAAACGTTTTTTTATTTGTCAGAAAAGTATTTTAATTACAATCTTTAACACCAATATAAACTACAGTTTTATTAGCATCAATTTCGATGATTGCCTTGCAACCATTTGTAGGATTTAATGTATAAACCAATGTATTTTTAACTCTTACATTCGGCTCGCCCAAAATATCAACTACGTCTTGATAAGTTGAGAAATTTGTTGTTTGTGTGTTGCCACCAACAGCAAAACTTGACTTACTAGTTTTAATTTTAATCAGTGATTGTAGTTGCTCAAAAACTGCAACTCTATTACTGTTTCGAGACATTTTAAAGAACGTGCTGTTTTGTTTGTCTTTGTCGGCAAGCTTCACCTCATCTCTATCATTACTTGCATTTGATAAAACGCTTGATAATCCCAAAATTGTAACCAATAAAATCTTTTTCATAATAAATTTTAAAATAATTAAATAATAATTATTTCACAGGTCGTTGGATGCGAAAGAAATATCAGCCCAAATCTTTATAGATTAGATTGATAGATTTTCTTGACTGTTTACTTTTGGGGATAGATTATTTGGTTAATCTGGAGATGGGATAACACTAAAAACGAGGTATTGTAAATTTTATTGTGTACGCTTTATTTATTTTCTATAATCTCAGCAATAAATTTTTCAATTGCCAAGCGAATATCAACCGTAGAAGACTGATGATTGTTGATGATGATAGAGAAGATGTAATCCTTGCCACTATTGGCTTTGATGAAACCAGACAACGAAAGATTGTTGCTGATTGTGCCTGTTTTTGCAAATATTTTGTTTTGATATTTTTTATAATAGCCCTTTAATGTTCCTTCATTACCAGTTGGAAAAATAGTAGCAATGCGTTGCCAGCTAAATTCATTTTTCATCTTACTAAGAATAAAAACAAAGTCCTCTGGAGAAAATAAATTGTATCTGCTTAACCCACTACCATCAACCCAACGAGGTTTTTGTGGTAAATCTTTAAACTCAGTTTTTAATAGCGTATCAATAATTTTTTCATCACTCATATAACCCAATTGATTCAGGCTAACCATCAACAAAGTTTGCTCAGCAAAAAAATTATCGCTGTTGTGCATCATTGGCTTTAAAAGAGAATCTGTGGGTTGGGAGTAGATTTTTTTATTGGTATTCTTGTATCCAATTGTTCTAATATTTTTTTTTAGGGTGTCAGTTAATAGTATATGAGGTGGATTAATCTCTGTATTAGTGTTGTACGTTATTTCAACATCATTTTTTGTTCCAGTGTTTATATTAAAAAAGAAAGAATTTTCACCATAGTTCCTCGTAACATTAAACTTTACATTCTTACCATTTGTATCAAATAATTTATCAAAAAATTTCTCGAAATATGGAGGGCTTGTTTTAAAATCCTGTTTATCTTGATAAAATTTTACAGTATTTCCATATAAAGGAAAAGCACTTCTTTCCGCCATATAAGGCTCCAAGTAATCATCCCAATTCCAGCCCTTGCCAAGTGGTTTTACTTTAAATTTGTTATTGCTGTTATTAATGACATATATGTTTTTCCTTGTATTCTTTAAC
>JANYEP010000198.1 GCA_025363075.1 Chitinophagaceae bacterium
GTTACAATTTCATCTCTTTCGTCACTTGCACTAATTTCTTCTTCAATGTATTCAAGAGCTTGAGTTGTATTTAGTCCTTTGTTGTATATATATCTATAAATATCAAGTATGTGATTGATTTGATTTACATCAAAGCCTCTTCTTTTTAAACCAACACTATTAACACCTCCATAACTTAAAGGGTTGCGAACTGCTTTAATGTAAGGAGGCACATCTTTGCTTACCAAACTTCCTCCTGCTACAAAGCAATGTTGCCCAATATGCACAAATTGATGCACAGCACTTACACCACCTACAACTACCCAATCACCAATTACAACGTGTCCTGCAACCTGCACACTATTGCTTAAAATAACATTGTTTCCTATGCTGCAATCGTGAGCAATATGGCTATATGCCATCAACAAACAATTGCTGCCAACTGTTGTTTTACCTCTATCTTCAGTACCTCTGTTAATGGTTACAAATTCACGAATAGTGGTGTTATCACCAATATTTACTGTTGTTTTTTCTCCAGCAAATTTTAAATCTTGTGGAACAGCACCCAAAACTGCACCAGGAAAAATCCTGCAATTTTTACCAATTCTCACACCATCCATAATGGTTACATTACTGCCAATCCAAGTGCCATCACCTATTTGCACATCTCTGTGAATAACAGCAAATGGATCAACCTTAACATTGGGAGCAAGTTTAGCGTTGGGATCTATGTAAGTATATGGATGTGTCATCCTAAATGATTTAAGTTTTCAAAAATAAGGTTATGAGACCAAAATTGGTAATCATTTAATAATATTAAAAAATAAAAAGGAGAAGCTGTAAACTTCTCCTTTCTTTATAATGTTAAATAAATATCTCAATTAAGCAATTGTTATAGAACTATCTAAATAAACATCTTGTATAGCATTTAAAATACCAACACCTTCATTCATTGGTCTTTGGAATGCTTTTCTACCACTAATTAATCCCATACCACCAGCACGTTTGTTGATAACAGCTGTTGTAACAGCTTCTGCCATATCGCCTGCACCACTACTTGCACCACCACTATTAATCAATCCTGCACGACCCATATAGCAATTGGCAACTTGGTAACGTGTTAAATCAATTGGGTGATCAGTTGTTAATTCAGAATAAATTCTTGAATCATTTTTGCCATAAGCACTTTCTTTAGTGTTTAATGCCAAATATCCACCATTGTTTTCTGGAAGTTTTTGTTTAATAATGTCTGCTTCTATAGTGCAACCCAAATGATTTGCTTGCCCACTTAAATCAGCACTTACGTGATAATCAATACCATCTTTTTTAAATGCTGGGTTACGCAAATAGCACCAAAGAATTGTTGGTAATCCTAATTCGTGAGCCATTGCAAATGCTTTGCTAACTTCTTGAATTTGGCGTGTACTTTCATCGCTACCAAAATAAATAGTTGCACCAACTGCAGTAGCACCTAAGTCCCAACATTGTTTCAAGTTGGCAAACATTATTTGGTCAAACTTGTTTGGATAAGTTAAAAATTCGTTGTGATTTATTTTAACAATCAAAGGAATTTTGTGAGCATATTTACGAGCCATAAAGCCCAAGCCACCAAAGGTTGTAGCAACAGCATTGCAACCACCTTCCATTGCTAATTTAATAATATTTTCTGGATCGAAGTATAAAGGATTTTTTGCAAAAGATGCACCTGCACTGTGTTCTATGCCTTGGTCAACTGGAAGGATAGAGAGGTAACCAGTGTTTGCCAAACGACCTGTGCCGTACATTGATTGCAAGTTTTTAAGTACTTGTGGGTTACGGTCACTATTGATAAAAACTCTATCTACAAAATCGGTACCTGGCAAATGCAATTGAGATTTATCAATTGTTTTGCTGGTATGGTTTAATAGATACTCTGCTTTATCGCCTAAAAGCTGTTGAATGTTTTGACTTGCCATAAAAAAATAAATTGATTTTAGCAAATATAGGAGGTTTAGATAGTGAAGTGTTAAGTAGTGAAACTATCAAGTAATTTGTTTTTTAAATTTGATTGAAGGGTAGTTGTTTATTTTTGTGCTATGTCGCATAAAATTATTATCAGAAAAGCAATTAAACAAGATTGCCCACAAATTATAGAACTCGTTAAAGAATTAGCCATTTATGAAAAAGCTCCTAATGAAGTAACTGTAAGTTTGGAACATTTTGTTGAAAGTGGTTTTGGCTTAAACCCTGTGTGGTGGGCATTTGTAGCAACAATTGATGAAACTATTGTTGGCTTTGCATTGTACTATATTAGGTTTAGCACCTGGAAAGGACAAAGGATGTATTTGGAAGATATTCTTGTTACCAACGAACATAGAGGCAAAGGAATTGGTAAACTACTTTTTGATGCGTTAATTGAAGATGGAAAAGAAAAAAAGTTTAACGCCATTTGTTGGCAAGTTTTAGACTGGAACGAACCTGCTATTAATTTTTATAAAAAATATAATGCAACGTTTGATGGAGAATGGTTAAATGCAAGTTTACCTTTAACTTGCTAATGGGATTTCTAAAATAAACGTAGAGCCTTTGCCTAATGTACTTTCTACTTTAATGTCACTATCCATAGCATCTACAATAGTTTTCACATAACTCATTCCTAAGCCAAAACCTTTTACATTGTGTACATTGCCAGTGTGGGCACGATAGAATTTTTCAAAAATATTTTTCGCCGTTTCTTTATTCATTCCTATTCCATCGTCTTGAATAGAAATAACAATAGCATCGTTTTTATTAATGGTATTGATTCTGATGTGCAATGTTTCTTTAGAGTATTTTATAGCGTTATCAATGAGGTTTGAAATAACATTTGTAAGATGTAATTCATCGGCATTTACAATATCGTTTACAGCGTTTAATTCTAAATTGCATTTTGCTTCTTTTTCTTCTAATTGCAAATGATAATTGTCTATCACATTCGCAATAATCATATTTACGTTTACCTTTTTATTATTGAACTGCATTTCCTTTTTTTCCAATAAAGCCGCTTGTAGAATGGTTTCTACGTGCTTGTTCATTCTTAAATTTTCGTCTTTAATAATATTGGTAAAATATTGAAGCTTGGTTTTATCGTTCTGCACTTTTTCGTTTTTAATAGCATCCACAGCTAATGAAATAGTAGCTATAGGTGTTTTAAATTCGTGTGTCATATTGTTGATGAAATCACTTTTTATTTCACTCAATTTTTTTTGATTAAATAGGGTTTTTACAGTGATGAAAAATGCAGCAAAAATGACGATGGTAAATAAAATACTTCCTAAAATAATCCATACTAAAGAACCCCAAACCTGCTTTTCAAAGTTGGGAATAGAAACCACCAAATGCTCTGCAAGACTTAAACCTTCCATTGCAGTTCCTGACTCTGGATAAATTGGTATAATGAAATTTTTGGAAGTAGTTGAATCGAAAAAAGTAGTATTAAAATCCTTCGTTTGCATCTCATAGTCGTTGGTACTACTAATAATTGCAAAGTCAAATTTGATGCGTTTTAAATCATCATCGGCAAGAGCTTTTTCTATCTTTTCATATACATCTTTTTGCGAAAAATGCTCGCTGATTGTTCTTGATTTAAGAGGATTGAACATATCGTTCCCAAACGATAAGCCTTGTAAATGATGTGGTACTTTAATAGAATTGTTGTAAACAGATTTACGCAAATCCATTGCAACATTATAAGATACTATTTTTATTTTACTGCCAACTTGTGCTTCACGCAATTGCACCAAATTGTTTAACCACGAGGCTTGTAGCAAAATAAGCCCTAATAGTGATAGTCCAATGAGAGTAATAATGACTGGTAAAATTTTCTTCATTCAATGCAAATATAAATGGTCTGAAAACTTGCAAGGGTTTAATGCTATTGATTGAGTTTATTTTAACATTTACAAAAATTATAACAACCATAAAAACAACCAAACAAAAGGAGTTGCTAAAAGTAAAGAGTCGAATCTATCTAAAAAACCACCATGGCCAGGCATAAAATTTCCACTGTCTTTAACGTTTGCTATACGCTTTAATTTACTTTCAAACAAATCGCCCAAAGTGCCAATGATTGCTGCTATTGCAGCGATTCCTGCAATCTTAAAAACATTTTTGTCAAAAGATTTATCATTCATAAAATAGCAAACAAGTGTAACAACAACTACTGCTAAAATAGCTCCTCCAACAGTTCCTTCCCAGGTTTTTTTAGGTGATATTTTTGTGAGAGGAGTTTTGCCAATGAGTGAACCAACAATGTAAGCCATTGTATCATTTATCCAAATGGAAGCAATAAGAATGATTGGAGTAATCATCCCAAAATCAAAAAATAATGTACTTCCTTTAAACGCAAGCCCATCATTTCTTAAGCTAATCATCAACCCCCAGGCTAAAGAAATGTATGCCAAACCAAGCACAGAAAACCCCAAAACTTTCACATTGTTTTTTTTACTTAAAACGATTTCTTTTACTGGTAAAATAACTGCAATTACGACAACAATCCATCTTCCAATTTCTGACATTGGTATTCCAAATGGTTGCATTTTTTCATCAACATTCCAAAGCATAAAGCCATAGCCACAAAGCATTATAGCATATTTATGAAATGCTGAAATGTTGTTGTAGTCCTTATCAATTAGCCCCATTAATTTTTGATATTCTACCCAACAACCAAAATGAATGATGGAAAAAAGAATAAAAAAGCTCCAGTAATTATATAACAAACCAGCAAGCATTATTACAACAAAAATGATAGCTGTTAATGCACGTGTTTTAAGTGTTTGAATATTTAAAGCCATTATTAAATTATTTTTATGTTTTGTGTTTCAATTATCACATCATCACACTAACTAATTATCATATTATTCTTCTCACAAACCTTTTTATATATCATCAATAAACCAACTACAAACACTAAGGCAACTGCACCAATCCATAAAGGATAACTTTCATCCATTACATCTTTTGCAGATTGCCCTTTTGAAGTGGCTAAATACATTGCAGTGATGGCAATTCCATTGTTAATAAAGTGCATTGAAACATTAAGCCAAATACTTTTTCCATAATAATAAATATAGCCCAAAATCATACCCAGAGCCATTCTTGGTAAAAAACCATAGTAACTAAAATGAACAATGCTGAAAAGAAAACTAGTAACCAATATAGCAATATGTGGTTGGTTGAACCAATTTACAAGTAGTTTTTGCAACGCTCCTCTAAACAAAAACTCTTCAAATACAGCAGGTAAAATGGCAATCATTATTAACGAAATAATATAGTCGCCAAAGGTTTTCATATTGCCAATAATCATTACTTGTTCTGCATAATCATCTTCCATTGCTTTAAACTTTAACTCCCATTTGTGAGGTATAGGAATTAGTTTGTTTAATTCACCCAAACCACCACTCAAAGCCAATGCTGATAAGGCTATTGCTATTACTAACCCAATTTGTTGAATGGTTATTTTAGATGTAACTCCCAAATAATTTAATGGTTGTTTGCTTATGATTTTTGCAAATACAAATGCTGGAATAAACATCATTGCCAGCGTGCCAAACATTTGCATCCACCTTGCTTTATTAATATTTTCTGGCTGTGCCATTGCTGCCATTAATTTTTTGCTATCACCACTCAACAATGTTTTCATATCAGTCATTGTTAGCACAAATCCAAATTGAATAATAGCTGCTAAAATTAGCCCAGCTATTACAAGACCCAACAAAATTCCCAATTGTCCAAAGTAACTAATACGTGGCTTCATTTCGTTCGTTAACCAGTCATTAGTTTGTATGTTTGCATCCATAAAAAAGTAAGAAATTTAAAGATGGTAAAAATAGGGGACAACATAACACTACCTACATTTCCTTTACTGTTGGCACCAATGGAAGATGTGAGTGATCCGCCTTTTAGGGCTGTGTGTAAAGACAATGGTGCAGACCTAATGTACACAGAATTTATTAGTAGCGAAGGGCTAATTCGTGATGCAATAAAGAGCAGAAAAAAGTTGGATATTTTTGATTACGAAAAACCAATTGGTATTCAAATTTTTGGTGGAGATGAGGATGCAATGGCAATGAGTGCAAAAATTGTAGATGCAGTGCAACCTGATTTGTTGGACATTAATTTTGGTTGCCCTGTAAAAAAAGTTGTGGCTCGTGGTGCTGGTGCTGGTGTGTTGAAAGATATAGATTTAATGGTGCGTTTAACAGATGCTTGCATTAAAAGTACCAATCTTCCTGTAACTGTTAAAACGCGTTTGGGTTGGGATGATAACAGTAAAAACATTGAAGAAGTTGCAGAACGTTTGCAGGATATTGGCATTAAAGCATTGTCTATTCACGGTAGAACAAGAAGCCAGATGTATAAAGGTGAAGCCGATTGGACTTTAATTTCTAAAGTAAAAAATAATCCAAGAATTACAATTCCAATTTTTGGAAATGGAGATATTAATAGTCCGCAAAAAGCAGCAGAATATAAAAAAAGATATGATGTTGATGGAATAATGATTGGTCGTGCTGCTATTGGTTATCCTTGGATTTTTAGAGAGATAAAACACTTTCTTGAAACTGGTGAAGTGCTTGCTGCACCTACCATACAAGAAAGAGTAGCTGTGTGTAAAAAGCATTTGCAACTAAGCCTTGACTGGAAAGGGAAAACTGTTGGTATTAATGAAATGAAAACACATTATACCAATTATTTAAAAGGATTGCCAAACATTAAAGAATATAGAACAAAACTTGTTACCACCAACGATTTGGATATTGTTTACAGCGTTTTAGACGAAGTTGAAAAAGTGTATGCTGGTTATGAATTTGAATTAAAATATGAAGAATTAAAAAACTATCACGAAACTTGTCCAATGTAGTTTTTGATAAAGTTTTACCAAATAAAAAAGCAACTCAATTGAGTTGCTTTTTTATTTGGTAAAAAG
>JANYEP010000220.1 GCA_025363075.1 Chitinophagaceae bacterium
TTTTTTAATTGCCTACTCTATTCAGTTTTCGACTTCCCTGTTTTTATTTTTATAGAATTGACAACTCTTTAAGAGTTGTCAATTCTTGTTTTGTTATTAATCTCCTGCCATTTTGGTAACAATAGCACTCCACACCAAAGCATCGGCATCGCTGCCTTTATAGGCTGCTGCAAATGGGTAGGCAGTACCGGGTTTTAACCCTGTTAAAGTTATACTATGCCCATTGCTGCTGCGGTGAAACCATTTATCAATATTTTCTGGCATTGCACCCAATGCATTATCCCAATAGGCAAACACAGTTCCGTGGTCGCTGTAGCTGGGTTTATCTACTTTTAAATCCATTGTGCCTGCATTGCTACCACGAGATACCTGAAAGTTTACCACATCGCCCATTGTTTGGTGGCTGCCTTCGCTGGCAATAGTGAAACCAGTTTTTTGCAACTTGGCTAAATCGCCACCCGATTGAATGTTTATTTGGCTACATAACACACTCAATGCAGCTACTAAAGTGGCTTTGGCTGTGTTTTTTGCAGTTACCGAAGCACTATTGCCTGTGGCTACTGCTGCCAATGCTGTGTGATAGGCAGCTTGTGCAGCGGTGGCATTGGTGAGTTCGCTGTGGGTAAATGTGTAATCGGGGTTGCCGGTAGTGCCTTTAATGCCTGCACTTGCAATAGCATCTAAGCTATCGTCTGCCTCTTTGCTGTAATCTGTAATAATTTTTCTGCCCATTTTTTTTAGTTTTAATTGTTAAGAAATGTATTTTGGTTAAAGAAAAAACTTTTTTTGGTTAGGAAATTAACGCTTCGACAAGCTCAGCGTGACATTGTATATTGTTATTTAACGTTACAATAAGCTCAGCGTGAAATTGTCTATTGTTATTTAACGCTACAATTGTCATCCTGAGCTTGTCGAAGGAGATTGTAAAAGCAATTTCCGAAGAAGTTTAGTTTTACCATTAGGAAATGCAGTATTTCCTAATGGTAATGGCGTATTACTAAATGGTAATGCTAAAAAAGTGGTTGGTTTTTTTGTTTTGGTGGTAACCAAAATTAATTTAGTGGTGGCAGTTTTTATTTTACCCACCACTAAACTAAAAAAAGTGACCACTTTTTTCTTATTTCCTAATGGTAAAATGTTTTTACCAATAGGAAATGCAGCATTACTAAATGGTAATGCCATATTTCTATTAGGGAAAAATAAAATACTTGTGGCAGAAAATATTTTACCTCTTTGGAAATTCGTTACGTCATTGCGAGATTTAGGTTCGTGCCTAAACGAAGCAATCTGCTTGTGTTTGATGAGATTGCTTCGTTCCTCGCAATGACGGCTTCGGCAAGAACCTCGCAATGACGAATTTCTGAAGAAGTCTATTTTACCAAAAGGTAAAAAATAAAAACTGTGTGGTAAAGTAAAATGGGGGCTTAGTTTATGCTGTTCTGTTCTGTTCTGTTCTGTTCTGTTCTGTTCTGTTCTGTTCTGTTCTGTTCTGTTCTGTTCTGTTCTGTTCTGTTCTGTTCTGTTCTGTTCTGTTCTGTTAGAAAGAAAAAGTACTTACTGCAAAGGTTTAATGGCAGTGAAAATATTTGTTGAGAAGTATTAGTTGTTGGCTGCATACAGCTTGGTTTTAAAAAACAATAATAGGCATAAATGTTTGAAATAGTGAAATTTATTTATGCTAATTTAATGTTATAGCAAAAAAAAGAGGCTGTCTCAAAGTTGGAGACAGCCTCTTTTATTATGTATTTTCAACAATTAAAATAAGTTTCGTCATTTCGAGGTTCTTGCCGAGAAATCTCATTTGTTTAACAGATTTCTCACTGCGTTCGAAATGACGAGATACTGAAAGTTTATTTTACAGTAACCGTATTTTCAGTATTAACAGTTTTTGCAACTATTGCTTTTGTTTCAACAGGTTTTGGTGTAGCAACCATTGCTGTTTTTGTTGCAAACATTGTTGCCAATGTTGGTGCAATAACCAATGAAACGATACTCATTAATTTGATTAAAATATTCATTGATGGACCAGATGTATCTTTAAATGGATCGCCAACAGTATCGCCAGTTACAGACGCTTTGTGTGGTTCAGATTTTTTGTAAAACATCTCACCATTTATTTCAACACCTTTTTCAAAACTCTTCTTTGCATTGTCCCAAGCACCACCTGCATTGTTTTGAAACATACCCATCAAAACACCACTAACAGTAGCACCTGCAAGAAAACCACCTAAGGCTTCTGGTCCAAAAACAAAACCAATAATAATTGGAGATAAAATTGCAATAGCACCAGGTAACATCATTTTTTTGATAGATGCTTCTGTAGAAATAGCGACACATTTATCATATTCTGGCTTGCCTTTACCTTCCATAATACCTGGAATTTCTCTAAACTGACGGCGAACTTCTTCCACCATTGCCATTGCAGCTTCACCCACAGCACGAATACATAATGATGAGAAAATAAAAGGTATCATTGCTCCAACAAATAAGCAAGCTAAAACATCTGCGTGATAAATATCAATTCCTTTAATGCCAGCAACACCCACAAATGCAGCAAACAAAGCCAATGCAGTTAATGCAGCAGATGCAATGGCAAAGCCTTTTCCACTTGCAGCAGTAGTGTTACCTACAGCATCTAAAATATCTGTTTTTTCACGAACTTCTTTTGGCAATTCACACATTTCAGCAATACCACCTGCATTATCTGCAATAGGTCCAAAAGCATCAATAGCCAATTGCATTGCAGTAGTAGCCATCATTCCAGCAGCAGCAATGGCAACACCATATAAACCTGCAAAATAGTGTGAGCCATAGATACCGGCAGCCAATACTAAAATTGGTAATAAAGTAGATTCCATTCCCACAGCCAAACCACCAATTACATTGGTAGCGTGTCCTGTAGCAGATTGACGAATGATTGACAACACAGGACGTTTGCCCATTGCTGTATAATATTCAGTAATAATGCTCATTAATACGCCAACAACTAAACCCACAATGATAGCACCCATTACACCATTTCTTGTGAACGGAATATCTCTTAAGGTCATTGTTTCAGGTAAAATATAATAAACTAAACCAGCACCAGCAATAGCAGTTAGAACCATACTGCCCCAGTTGCCCATATTTAATGCACGTTGAACAGCATCTGTGCTTACACCAGCTTTATCACTAATGCGAACAAAAAATGTTCCTATGATTGATAAAATGATACCAACACCGGCAATTAACATTGGTAAAAGAATAGGAGCTAAACCACCAAATGCATCAACAGATTTTGTTTCTTGTCCAAGAACCATTGTTGCTAAAACAGTTGCTACATAAGAGCCAAATAAATCAGCACCCATACCAGCAACATCACCTACGTTATCTCCTACATTGTCTGCAATAGTTGCAGGGTTGCGAGGATCATCTTCAGGAATTCCTGCTTCAACTTTACCAACTAAATCAGCACCAACGTCAGCAGCTTTTGTGTAAATACCACCACCAACTCTTGCAAACAATGCAATACTTTCTGCACCCAAGCTAAAGCCTGTTAATACCTCAATAGTACGCAACATTCCATCTGGATTTGATTCAAATCCCGGAGCAAAAAAATGTTTTAAAATAATGAATAAACCACCCAAGCCCAACACAGCTAAACCAGATACGCCTAAGCCCATAACAGCACCACCTGTAAATGATACATTTAATGCTTTAGATAAACTTGTTTTGGCAGCTTGTGTAGTGCGAACATTAGCTTTTGTAGCAGCTCTCATTCCAATATAACCAGCAGTAGCACTGCTAACTGCACCTAATATAAAAGCTACAGCAATACTCCAATGCGAGTGTTCATTGCTTCTGCTAATCAATACTAATAGAATGGCTACGATTGCGACAAAGTATCCTAAAATTTTCCATTCGGCTTTTAAGAAAGCCATTGCACCTTCAGAAATGTAAGTGCTAATTTCTTTCATTCTATCATCGCCTGCATCTTGATTTGAAACCCATTTGAATTTAATAAGGGTGTAAATAAGTCCAATAATTCCCATTACTGGTACGGTGTAAAACAAATAATTCATATTACAGATTAATTTTTTAAAGTGGGCAAAAATAGGGGGATTGGTGTTAGATTGTGTGATGTTGACACTTTAGCAAAACAAATTTAGTAATTTATTAAAAACCATTGAAAATGTGGAAAAACTGCAATATGCAACAGTTATTCAAATGCTGTAATATCTTACTCAAACCCCCTTTTATCATTTTCTTACAACTCACCCATCTTTGTTTTCACATTTATTTTTATCCGTTGTTTCTTTGCGTGCAACTATAAAATGAATTATGCAAACAGATTTTTTAGTAATAGGTAGTGGCATTGCAGGTTTAACTTTTGCACTTAAAACGGCAAAACATTTCCCCAATAAAAAAGTAATGGTTATTACTAAAACACAAAGCGATGAAACCAATACCAAATATGCACAAGGTGGCATTGCTGGTGTGTGGGATGAAAGTAAAGACAGCTTTGAGAAACACATTGAAGACACCCTTATTGCTGGTGATGGATTATGCGATAGTGATGTGGTTGAAATTGTGGTGAAAGAAGGACCAGAAAGAATTAGAGAGCTTATAAATTATGGTGCTGCGTTTGATAAAGACGAACAAGGAAACTATGCTTTGGGCAGAGAAGGTGGACACAGTGAATTTAGAATTTTGCATCACAAAGACGTAACTGGCAAGGAAATGGAACGTGCTTTATTGAACGAAGTTGCTAAAACAAAAAACATAGAAATCGTTAGCCATTGCTTTGTTATAGACATTATCACACAACATCATTTAGGGTATTTAGTTACAAAATCCACACAAAATATTACTTGCTTGGGCGTGTATGTTTTAAACCTTAATACCAATCAAATCGAAAAAGTATTAAGCAACACAACGCTTCTTGCAACTGGTGGTTGTGGACAAGCATATAGAACAACTACCAATCCTAAAATTGCTACAGGAGATGGTGTGGCAATGGTTTACAGGGCAAAGGGCAGAATTGAAAATATGGAATTTATTCAGTTTCATCCAACTGCTTTATATGAGCCAGGTATATCGCCAAGCTTTTTAATTACTGAAGCTGTTCGTGGCGATGGTGGCATTTTGCGTAACAAAGATGGCGAGGCTTTTATGGAAAAATATGATGAACGCAGAGATCTTGCTCCTCGTGATATTGTTGCAAGAGCCATAGATAACGAAATGAAAAAAGCAGGAACGGAATGTGTTTATTTAGACTGCCGTCATTTTGATAAAGAAAAATTCATTCATCATTTCCCCAACATTTATGGCAAATGTTTAAGCATTGGAATTGATGTAATGCAACACTTGATTCCAGTTGCTCCTGCTGCACATTATAGTTGTGGTGGTATTCAAACAAATGAGTTTGCACAAACTTCTATTGCCAACCTTTATGCCTGTGGAGAGTGTGCCAGCACTGGATTGCACGGTGCAAATCGTCTTGCGAGTAATAGTTTATTGGAAGCAATGGTATTTGCACACAGAGCTTTTTTACATATTGCAGCTAATGCTGAAACCGCTGCTCATAAAGAGTTTGGCAATGTCCCAGATTGGAAGACCTTAGGCACAAGCCATCCAAGGGAAATGATTTTAATTACACAAAGCCTTAAAGAATTGCAATCTATAATGAGTGATTATCTAGGCATTGTTCGCACAGATGTTCGTTTAGAAAGAGCAATGAAACGACTGGATTTATTGTTTACAGAAACAGAAGAATTATATCGTACTACCAAAGTATCTCCACAACTTTGCGAGCTACGAAACCTAATAACAGTAGGCTATTTGATAGTTAAAGGTGCAGAATTTAGAAAGGAAAGCAGGGGTTTACATTACAATACAGACCATCCAAATAAAAGTGATTTATTGCAGGATATTATCTTGTAGAAAATGCTATTTATTCACCAAATCAAATGAGTGCTGGATAAACCCTTTTAATTGTTTGGTAGTGAAACTTGGGTCTATAATGATGGTATTCCAGTGCTTTTTATTCATATGATAGCCGGGCAGAATATTCATATTGTCTGCTCTTAATTCTTCGGCTAAATCTGGATCGCATTTTACATTAAAACGCAAAGGAATTTCATCAATTGCAATGAGTAAAAATATTTTACCATTTGTTTTGTAAACAATAGTGTCGGGTCCAAAAGGTTGGCTTTCCTCAACGTTTCCAAGGCTTATAGCATATTTATGTAATTCTTCAATGTTCATCTATAAAACAATTAACCATTAAAATAACCACTAACCACTATTTTAAAAACTTTAAAATTTCTTCGCTATCTGGTGTTACTTTACTCGGAAAATAGGCAAGCATTTTTCCATTTTCATCCAATATGAATTTATTGAAATTCCATTTTATTTCGGCATCCAACACACCATTTTCTTTTTTGTTACAAAGCCACTTGTAAATAGGTGTAATGTTTTCGCCTTTCACATCAACCTTTGCAGACAAAGGAAATGTAACACCATAACGGCTTTTGCAAAATTCTTGAATAGTAGTTTCTGTACCCGGCTCTTGTTTTCCAAATTGGTTGCAGGGAAAACCAACGATTACCAATTTATCTTTATGTTGCTCATACAGCTTTTCCAATCCCTCATACTGTGGCGTATATCCACACTCAGAAGCTGTGTTAACTACTAATATTTTTTTGCCTTTAAATGCAGCAAAGTCAATCATTGCTCCATTAATACTTTTTACTTTAAAAGAGTGGATTGACGGACTCTTTTCAACAAACGCAAATGAAATAACTGCGACTAATAATACTGCTACCGATAAAATAATTTTCATAAAATTTATTGTTTGATTTGTAAATAATTTATTGTTTTTCATAGCAACCAATATCTGCTGCACTTCCTACTGGTCTTGGTTTTCCTTCTAAGTCAATGTTTACAGCACTTGTGGTTGCTGCGTCAATGCAAGGCGAATTGTTTTGTAATTTAAAACTATAAAAACGATTACTTGTATTAATGCTATCAAACAATGGATTTTGGTTTGGTAAACAATTGTTGAAAGTATTAGACAGCATTGTTTTTTGTTTATATAAGACATTGTTAAAAGTAACATTGAATGCAACATTGCCATCGACTACAGACTCATCAATTTCATCATCTTTCAATCCTCCCTCACCATAAATAATAGAATTGCTAATGCTTATGTTTAAAGGGTTTGAAGCAGTTTTATCGCTATTAGTATTACTTAAATTAATCAACGAATTTTTGTGAGAAAGATAGTCATTGCTAATGCTTACAAATGTACAATGATTGATATTGTAGGTTCCGCCAGAAACTGTGTTTAATCCATAGCCTACATTGCTTATAAGGCAATTTGTTGCAGTAATGTTAGAATTAATACCACCAATGGCAACATCATAAATATTATCTAAAACGCATTGCTTTAAAGTTACTTTAGCATTTGCATTAATAGAAGGGGCAATTGCAACAACACCTTGATAAGAATTTTTAATAACACAATATTGCAAGAGATTATCCTTGCTATTGTCCCTGAAATATAAGCCAGGCCAGCCTCCTGGAAAATTTTTGTAAGGGTCATCAATTCTTATCCCTTGAAAAATAATTTTAGCGTTTGTGTCACCAACAGCAGATAGCTTTCCATAAATATTTATTGGTGCATTTGCATCAACATAAATATTTGTTCCTGGTTGAATAGTAAGTGTTTTATTTTCAACCACGGTTAAGCTACCAGTAATAACAATTGGCGTATCACTTGTTAATGTGCTGTCACTTGTAACAACAACATTTTTCATAAACCTTGCGTTCTTTCCATAAGCCTGCAATTGTATCCATTTTGTGTTGCCATTAAATTGAATTTGAATACTATCTCTCACAATAAATGGAAGGTTTGCAGCACTTGGATTTATTTTTACTGTGGTAAACAAATACAAGCTATCGTTGGCTTCCAGCTCAATATCAGTAAAGTTTGTTCCTGCAATACCATCAACATTTAATTTAAAAAAAGATGCAGCACCACCCATTAATTGTATAGAATTCAATTTTAATTTTTGGTCGTTCTCATTAAATATTTTTAAGAACTGTGTTGTTGAACCTAGTGAAGTAAACACAGTATCAAAATGCAATGTGTCTTCAGATAATCGCAGATAAGCATCTTTACTTGTAATGAATGAATCTTTTTTGCAGGAAGTAAAACACAGCACAATTGCTGTTGCAAAAATTATCATTAAAAATATTTTTTTCATTGCACCAAAAGTAAGGAGTAATTGCAGATAAAATAGGAATAACTAAGTAGTGCAGGTAACTGTTGCAATACTTAATTTGGTATTTGCAACTTCCAAAATTTTGTGACCACAAGCTTCAAGTGTTGCACCAGAAGTTACTACATCATCAATCAATAAAATATGTTTACCAGCTATTGCTTTTGTGTTGTCAATAGCAAATACGCCATCCATATTTTGCCAACGATTTATCCTGCTTTTATTGGTTTGTGTTTCGGTAAAAACTGTTCTAATAACCATACCATTTATAATGGGTTTTTGCCACACACTTGCAATGCCTTGGCAAATAAGCATTGATTGATTGTAACCACGCTTAAATTCTCTTTTAACGTTCAAAGGCAATGGAATCAGGGCATCTATGTCATCAAATCGTTTTGAGTGCATTAACTCATAGCCAATTAATTTGCCTAAATAAATACCTACATCCTTATTGCCCTTGTATTTTAATTGTTGCAATAGATGCTGCATCAGAGATTGTTTTGTAAAGTAAAATCCAGCGGCAGCATTTTCAATTTTTATTCTTCCATAAAATATTTTTTCAATAGGATTTTCAGCAGCTTTAAAATAGTTTGTTGCTGGCAATTCTGTGACGCATCTCGAGCAAATCAGATCCTCTTCATTCAACACATCTGTTGCACAACCTAAGCAGTTGTGAGGAAACAATAAATGAGAAATACTGCTTGATATATTTGAAATTATTTTTTTCACAGTTCAATTTTAGAAATTAATTTTCACTTAAAAAAATATTACAGCACATTACATTTGTTTATCATAAAAATTTGCTATGCCACATATTCATCTTTCTAAAATAAATACCAAATCTGCTAAAGGTTTTAACAAAGAAAAAACAAAAGCCAAAACAGTAAAGCTTTTAGAGGAACTGGACGATTTGCAAAACCTCCTTTTTGCCGAAAGCAAGCATAGTGTTTTGGTTGTTATTCAAGGAATGGATGCTAGTGGAAAAGATGGAGCTGTGAAAAATGTATTTGGCAAATTAAACCCACAAGGCGTGCTGGTAAAGAGTTTTAAAGCACCAACAGTTGAGGAGCAATCGCACGACTTTTTGTGGCGTATTCATCAACACACTCCAGCAAAAGGAATGATTCAAATTTTTAATAGAAGTCATTATGAAGATGTTTTAATAACTCGTGTTCATAAATGGTGCGATGACAAAACTGCTAAGCTAAGAATGAGTGCTATCAATGATTTTGAGGAATTGATAACAACGCACAGCAACACTCATATTCTTAAATTTTATTTACATATTAGCAAAGAAGAGCAAGCAGAAAGACTTGAAGAAAGAATAAAAAATCCACAAAAACAATGGAAGTATAATGCCAATGATTTTAAGGAAGCTAAGCTTTGGAAAGAATATATGAACGCTTATGAAGATTGCTTTAACTATTGCAATAAAATTCCTTGGACGATTACGTCTGCCGACAATAATTGGTATAAAGAATATTTGATTGCCAGCGAATTGCACAAACTTCTAACAAGTCTTAAAATGCAATATCCCGGGCTAAAAAAATAAATAACAGCTATTATTGCAACAAATTTTAAAAACTTAAAACTTAAATTTATTGGAATGTTAAAGGAATTTAAAGAGTTTGCTATCAAGGGAAATCTTGTTGATACAGCCATCGCATTTGTTATGGGTGCTGCTTTTGGTAAAGTTGTTTCATCGTTTATTGATGGAATGGTAATGCCTTTGGTGGGGCAATTATTAGGTGGTGTTGATTTCAACAATTTAAAAAAAGTATTAACGCCAGCTATTGCAGAAGTTAAAGATGCAGCAGGTAAAGTTGTAACACCGGCTGTTGCAGAGGTTTCTGTAAAATATGGTGCATTTATTACTGTGGTAATTGACTTTCTAATTGTAGCTTTTGTGATGTTTATGGTTATTAAATCCATTAATAAAATGAAGAAGAAAGAATTAGAAGCACCTGCTGCTCCAGCAGAACCTTCTTCAACAGATAAGTTACTAATGGAGATTAGAGATTCATTAAAAAAATAATTTGAAAACAATTTTACAGCCATAGATGCATAGATTATTTCTGTGTATTTGTGGCTTTTTTATTTTTAAATCTTCAGCCTTAAACTCGTTTATTTGCAAATATGAGTACACCAAATTATCAGATTAAATTGCCTCAGTTTGAGGGTCCATTTGATTTGCTTTTATTTTTTATTGAAAGAGATGAACTTGATATTTATAATATTCCCATCACAAAAATCACGAACGATTTTTTAGATTATATTCATTCGCAAGAAAAGTTAAACATAGAATTAAGTAGCGAGTTTATTCTTTTTATTTCAACCTTAATGCGTATCAAAGCAAGGCTACTATTGCCTCGTAAAGAAATTGACTCACAAGGAAATGAGATTGACCCACGCCAGGAATTGGTAGATAAAATACTCGAATACAAACGCTTTAAAGAAGCTGCTGTTGAAATGGCTGCAATGGAAGAAACCAGGATGTTGATGATGAAACGCGGTAATTTGCAAAGAGAATTAATTGCAGTTGGTGAAGAAAGTGGAGAAGGGACAGAAATACAAAATATTACTTTGTTTAAGCTAATGAAGGCTTTTGAAAAAGTAATGTTACGTGTTCACGAACGCCAAAATAAACCTGTGCATACCGTTGTGAAATATGAGTATACAATGGAACACAGTAGAGATTATATGCTGGACTTTGTTGGTAAAGAAAAGACTGTAAGTTTTGAAAAAATTTTTGAAATATGTGAGAATAGAATTCACGCATTATTTCTTTTTTTATCGCTACTTGAACTTTCTCAGCAACGATATATGAAATTGATTGTTGGAGAAGGAAGAAATAATTTTATTATAGAATGGAATGAAAATCGTGAACAAGAAATAATTGATGAAACAGCTGCTGCTAATGCATCTCAGCAAGAAGAAGTACCTGAATAATTATAAAGATTTAACCAAAAAAACAAAGTTTCAATGAAAAAATTAATACTACTAAGCTCAATACTGCTTAACGCTATTCTTGCATTTTCGCAATTAACCACAGATGCTACAAAAGCAAAAACAAGTGACAATATAGCAACGCTCACAAAATCTAAAGAATTAAAAGATGGTTGGGCAAAAAGTGGTTCTTTTAATTTGAATTTAACAGAAGCTGGACGAAATAATGCTTGGGGAATTGTGAAAGGTGGAGAGGAACAAGCCATTGGAATAAAAGCATTGGTTGATTACGATTTTGACCACAAAAAAGGAAAAACAAATTGGTTAAATAATATTAGATTTCGTTATGGTTTATCAAAACTATCCTCTGCTGGCGAAGGTTTTGTAAAAACTGACGATAACATTAATGTTACATCAATTATAGCTACAGAGTTAAGGAAATCGTTGAGTTTGTCTGGCTTGTTTAGTTTAAACTCTCAGTTTGACAAATATTTTTTATCACCTGGTGAAATTCGTTTGGGTCCTGGTTTATTGTATAAACCAAATGCAAATTTTTCTGCAATGTTTTCTCCAGCAATGGCAAACCTCACTACAAAATTTGCAACAGAACAAAAAGACACTTTATTATTTGGTGTTGAAAAAGGCAAAATTACCAAACTGGGTTTAGGTTCTTTTCTACAACTAAAAGCCGACTATACAATTGCTAAAGGCATTACCTACAAAGGATTTGCAACACTTTATAGCGATTATTTAAACAAGCCAGATGTTGTGATTGTTGACTGGACAAATTTATTTTCATTGACAGTTAATAAATATGTTGGTGCAACGGTGAGTATAAATTTGAGATACAACGATTGGGAAGTTGGTAAGTTGCAAGTGCAGCATGGTGTTGGTGTAGGTTTTAGTTATAAATTATAGTGTAGAAATACTTTGCAAAAAGCCATTAGTTAAGCATCCAAAGCACTAATGGCTTTTTTGTTTTATGGATGTATGCTGATAGTGCTGTAAGAAAATTATCTGATACCATTGTGCAGCCTAAACTATTGCAAATTGGTTGAGGATAAGTAGCTTCATCAGGTACACAACTATACGAATGTAAAACTATGAACCGCTCAAAAGCATTGCTATTGCTGGTGTCTAAGCCATATAACTTATAGGCTTTTCCAAATTGCCCAGGATATTCGTAACCAACTTTGTACTTTCCAAACGCACTGCAACCACAACCAACTTCATTGCTAAAAACTGCATTTTCCAAATAAGCTTTATGGCAACTTCCGTGTGCAACCATACCACTTGTTACAATAGTATCTTTTGCAAAATCGTAAACAAAAAACCGCTTCTTGCCACTATGTTGTTGCATATCCAAAATGAATGCAAATTGTGTTGAATAATTGTTGTTAGTGCAGTATTGTTTTAATTCTGAAGCTTTTTGTTTGATGCGTTCAAACTCTTTATTGGTTTCTTTTTTTGTTGGATTTGTTGCAATGGGTAAATGATATTTTGTAAAGCGTGGCAAAACAAAAATTGCAGCAACTAATAAAACAATCACAATAGTGATTAAAATTTTTTGTGTTTGTTTCATTTTGGTAAGATGTTGCCAACAAAATAATTCATAAAGCAGCAATAGAAAATGTTAAAAATATTTTTACTGCAACCATTGTCTCCATCTTACTTTTACAGCCTTATGGAATTTAGTTTTAACTACGATAAAAAGAAAGTGATACAAGCTTTGCGATTGCATTTTATTGCTCGATTTGAAATTAAAATGTTAATGATTTTGGTAAATGTTTTTGCCATTGCATCTGCTATAATGTTTTACCAAAAAGTTATTCGCCCAGAACCTTTTTTGTTAGGTACTGTAGTATGGTTGCTAATGCTGATAGGTGTTTGGTACATTTTGCCTTTTAGTATTTATAAAAAATCAGCAACGTTTAAAGAGCGTTTTATCATTTGGATAAATAGCAATTCCATCAGGCTCGAAAATGAAAAAGGCTTTGTAACCTGGCAATGGAATATGTTCAATCGATTTTTTGAAAGCCCGTTTTTCTTTCATTTGTATTTCAACGAAAAATCTTTTTTCTTATTGCCAAAAGATGATATGACAGAAGATTTGAAACACGAGTTAAGGGCTTTGCTAAATGAGAAGTTGGAGAATAAGAAGTAGAAAATATTCGTGCTTATTCGTGCCATCTGTGGCAACAAACTACTCCATAAAATCTTTTAAATCTCTCACTTGTTTTTTTGTTGGTCTGCCCACTTTGCTCAACCTTTTTCCTGTGTTAAAAGATGTTGGCTGGTAGGTTACAGCATCTAACTCTTCTGTTGGTGTAATGTCTAAATAATTTTTTATAGCTTCAGTATATGCAACCCTTTTTTCAAGCAAGCCTGTAACTTTTATTACCCATTTTCTTGCTTCTGTTTTTACATCATATTCATCGCCAAGATTCACTGTTTTAGAGGCTTTTACATTAGTGCCATTCAATTTTATTTTGCCTTTATCACAAGCATCTGCTGCCTGACTTCTTGTTTTAAAAAGTCTTATTGCCCATAGGTATTTATCAATTCTTAGTTTCTCAATTTGTGTTTCCATATTGTATTTTATTTGCTTTTAGCTTTTATTAATCCAACTTGAATAATCAAGCCAGTCAGCAGAATAAATGTTTTTTGATTCAGTTTGATTTACTTCAGCAAAATCTAAATTTGATATTCTCGGGTATTCAGCTTTTGCAACAACTTCTCTAAAGTCGTTATTACTAATATGAATCCAATAATCGATTTTATCAAAATCTTTATTTGCTAATTTCAGAACAGCTGCTGAAATTCTATTCCTCCCTTTTGATGTATCACTTATAACTTGCTGTAGTTTATCTTTTACTTTATCAGCATTATTGCCAAACTCTCTTTTAATTATTCTTTCAATTGTTTTATCAGTTATCTTGGCTGTGGGCTGAATCCCAAAGAACTTTATTTTTAAAAATTCAAACATAGGGTACTTGTTTAATGAAGCATTATGTTATTACAATCCTAATTTAAATTCGTCTGCATCTTTCCAAAATGGAAATTTAATTCTTGTTTCTTCAAGCATTTCTTTATCTATAGTAATGGTAAAAATATCTTCATCATTTTGCTTATGATACAGTATTTCACCTAAGGGATTTATAACCATACTATCGCCACAATGCTCAATATTATTGCCATCATTACCCACACGATTTACTGCAATAACATAACATTGGTTTTCTATGGCACGAGCCACCAGCAAGGATTTCCAAGCATTGCTTCTTCTCGTTGGCCAGTTGGCAACATAAATAATTGCATCAAATAAATCATTTTTTTGTTGCAATTATTTATGTTGCCAACTGGCCAACGAGAAGAAGCAATGCTTGGAAATCCTTGCTGGTGGCTCGTGCCATAGAAAA
>JANYEP010000232.1 GCA_025363075.1 Chitinophagaceae bacterium
GCAAGATTTAATTATTTGTGATGTTCCCTGCACAGGTAGTGGTACTTGGGCAAGAACCCCAGAAAACCTGAGTTACTTTAAAGAAGAAAGTATCAATGAGTTTGCAACGCTACAAAAAAGTATAGCAGAGAATGCAACTAAACATTTACAAAATGGTGGTTATCTTTTATACATTACTTGCAGCGTATTTAAACAAGAGAATGATGATGTTATTGATTATTTATTGCAAAATGGAAACTTACAATTAATAAAGAAAACATACTTCAAGGGCTTTGAAAATAGTGCTGACACTATGTTTGGAGCATTATTACAAAACAAGATATAGTATATAAAAAAGGAATGCTGCTCAACTGAGCAGCATTCCTTTTTTATAAGTTGTATTAATTTAAGCCAACATTCTCAATGGCTCTTCAAGTAAACTTTTCAATGTTTGTAAGAAAGCAGAACCTGTTGCTCCATCAACAACTCTGTGGTCGCAACTTAAAGTTACTTTCATAATATTTCCTGGTACAATAGCCCCATTTTTCACAACAGGAACTTGGCTAATGCCACCAACTGCAAGTATGCAACTATCTGGTGGATTAATGATGGCTGTAAATTCATCTATGCCATACATTCCAAGATTACTAATAGTAAATGTATTTCCTTCCCAATCGCTTGGTTGTAGTTTTTTATCTTTAGCTTTTTGTGCAAAGTCTTTCACCTGCACACCAATTTGTGTAAATGTTAATGCGTCTGCATTTTTTACAACAGGTACAAGCAATCCATCTTCAACGGCAACAGCAACACCAATGTTAATATTATTATTGGTTCTAATAAAATCTCCCATCCAACTGCTATTAACTTTTGGATGTTGTTTAAGAGCCATTGCTGTAGCTTTTAACACCATATCATTAAAGCTGATTTTTGTTTTGCCGTCAGCATTTAACTTGCTTCTTGCAGCAACAGCAGCATCCATATCAATACTCATTGTAAGGTAAAAATGTGGAGCAGTAAACAAACTTTCGCTCAAGCGTTTTGCAATCACTTTACGCATTTGCGAAACAGGAACATCAGTATAAGAATCTTGTTTAGCGTTTGGTGTTTGGTATTGATTATTGTTTTGTTGTATATGACTTACTGACTCATTGACTTTTTGACTATCAAAATTATCAATGTCAGATTTTACAATCCTTCCATTATCACCAGTTCCCTTTACATATTTTAAATCAACGCCTTTTTCAGCAGCCAATTTTTTTGCGAGTGGAGATGCAAATATTCTTCCTTCATTTACCACAGTTTGTTGTGGTGCTGCTGTAGTTTGTGATGCAGTAGTAGTTGCTTCTTGTTTTGCTACAGCTTTTTCCACATCATCATTCTTTGTTCCTTGTTCGTTGTTCGATGTTTTATTTCCTCCACCATTCTTTAGTCTAGCAACAATTTCATCAATATTTAATCCTTCTTTTCCAATAATACAAAGCAAATCATTTACTTGTATTTTTTCACCAGCCTTTGCACCTTGATATAGTAAAATTCCATCTTTATAACTCTCCAATTCCATTGTTGCCTTGTCTGTTTCAATATCTGCAAGTACATCTCCTTTTTTTACAGTATCACCAACTTTCTTTTGCCATCCTGCAACAACACCTTCAGTCATAGTATCACTTAATCGTGGCATTAGAACAACTTCTTCCATTGCTGCAAAATCAATAGATGAAATTGTAGCTGCAACAGCAGGAGTACTTTCAACTTTAGGTTCTACCTTAGAAGTTTCTGGTTCAGCTGCTTTTGGAGCTTCAGCTTTTCCGCTCAATAATCCACTGATATCTTCACCTTCTTTTCCAATAATTGCAAGCAAATCGTTCACTTGAAGCTTTCCACCTTTACCAGTTCCAACGTGTAGTAAAACACCATTTTGATAACTTTCTAATTCTAAAGTGGCTTTGTCTGTTTCAATTTCAGCAAGTAAATCACCTTTTTTTACAGTATCGCCAACATTTTTATTCCAAGATGCTATTACACCTTCGGTCATTGTATCACTCAATCGGGGCATTAAAATCGCTTCAGCCATAAAATTAGTATTGTGTTTTTTGAAAGATTGTTTGCTTATAACAATCCTTAGTGTTCGGTTTTTGTTTGAGGGCGTGAAATTAAGGCAATTTGTCATTGCAGCATCAATGGTTTTATGTTTTTGTGAGAACGATGGTTAATTTCCTGAAACTTATTAAGAAAAATAAGTTTTGCACCTACTGCTTTACTTTTGTTGTATGTTACAAAATCAAATTGAGATTATTCAATCATTATATAAAAATTGGCAGGGGAAAGAAGCTGATAGCATTGAAAAAATTCCTCAAAGTGGTAGCGATAGGGTTTATTTTAGAGTTATAGATGGCAACAAAAATTTTATTGCTACCTACAACCTTAACATAAAAGAAAATCAAACCTTTATTTACTTTAGTAATCATTTTAAAAGCCTCAACATAGCTGTACCACAAGTGTTGTATGCAAATGAAGAGCAAACTGCCTATTTGCAAGAAGATGTTGGCAACGAAAGTTTGCTTGAACGTTTAGAAAAAATTGGGCATACAGAAGAACTGTTTTCCTTGTTTAAAAAAAGCTTGCAACAACTTGCCAGAATGCAAATTATTGGCGATAAAAATTTAGATTATAACCAATGCCTTACAGCAAAAGAGTTTGGCAAGCAAGCTATACTTAGTGATTTGCTTTACTTTAAATATTATTTTCTCGACACCCTGCAAAAACCTTACGACAAGCAACAATTGCTCGATGATTTTGAAACCTTGAGTACTTATTTAAGCAATACAGAAAATAAATATTTTATGTTCCGTGATTTTCAAAGCAGGAATATAATGTTGAAAAATGATGAAGTAAATTTTATAGATTTTCAAGGTGGAATGAAGGGTGCTTTGCAATATGATGTTGCCAGTTTATTATGGCAGGCAAAAGCACAGTTGAGTGAAGAATGGAAAGATAAACTGCTGCACTTCTACATCAATGAAATTAATAGTTTGCTACCAAAACCAGTTGACTCAAATACTTTTGTAAGCCAGTATAATGGTTATGTTTTAATAAGGTTGCTACAGGTGTTGGGTGCTTATGGTTTCAGGGGTTTGTTTGAACGCAAGGCACATTTTTTATCAAGCATTCCTTTGGCATTAAATAACCTTAAATATTTTTTAGCCAATAAAAAGATTGGCATTGTAACACCAGAATTTGATAGGGTTTTAGATATTGTAATCAGCAACGAAATCATTGAAAAATTTACGCCACCACAAGCCAATGAAAATACCAAACTAAAAATTCGCATCAATAGTTTTAGCTATAAAAAAGGCTTGCCAAAAGATGAAACGGAAAATGGTGGTGGTTATATTTTTGATATGCGTGGCATACTAAATCCAGGAAGATTTGAACCTTATAAAAAACTATCTGGGCAAGATAAACCTGTACAAAATTTTCTGGAACAGCAAACAAAAATGAACCAGTTTTTAAACAGTGTTTGGGATTTGATTGACATTACCGTTGAAGATTATTTGCAACGTGGCTTTGAAAATTTGCAAATAAATTTTGGCTGCACAGGTGGGCAGCATAGAAGCGTTTTTGCTGCTGAACAAACTGCAAGGCATTTGAGAAATAAATATAATTTGAAAGTAGAATTGGAACATACGAATAAAGAGAATTGGGTTAGATAAAAAAGCAAACCCGAATGTATTCACTAACAACTAATCACTAACAATTGACAACTATAAACACAGCAATGCTTTTTGCAGCAGGTTTAGGCACTCGCCTAAAACCCTTTACCAATGAGCATCCTAAAGCTTTGGCACAAGTAAATGGTAAAACATTATTACAACGAAATATCCAATACCTGCAAGGTTTTGGCATTAATAAAGTGGTAGTAAACGTGCATCATTTTGCCAACCAGATTATTGATATTGTAAATGAAAATAATGGTTGGGGAAGTGAAGTAATCATTAGCGATGAAACAGCTGAAGTTTTAGAAACTGGTGGTGGATTGGTAAAAGCAATTCCATTGTTTGGCAATGCAGAAAATATTGTTGTAATGAATGTTGATATTTTGACAGATTTAGATATCACTGCAATGTTGCAACAACACATACATACAAATGCTCTGGCAACTTTGGCTGTTACTGAAAGGGAAACCTCACGCTACTTTGTTTTTAACAATCAAAACAAATTATGTGGCTGGATAAATACTAAAACAAATGAATTAAAAGGTATCGCAAATTTTGATGAGGCAGTACATAAAAAATTTGCATTCAGTGGCGTACATATCATTAACAAAAAACTATTTGGTTTAATAAAGCAGCAAGGTAAATTTTCGATGGTAGATGTTTATCTCGATTTAATGAAAACCAATGACATCATTGCTTTCAACCATAGCGGAAATAAATTTATTGATGTAGGCAAACCTGAAAGCATTGTAAAAGCTGAGGAAATGTTTCAGTAAAACTGTATGACTTAAATCATCTTAGCTAAAGCAGCCACTACCCTACTCACAGGCAAGCCCATTACA
>JANYEP010000236.1 GCA_025363075.1 Chitinophagaceae bacterium
GATTGATTATGATTTCTTACCGCAGTCTGCAGCCTATTATTCGTATATTATTAACGGTTAATTAGAGCATTAGCATAAGTGTAATAATAAGTCATTAACGTCAGCAGCACTATTTCTTACTTGGAAAAGGCGCCTTTTTTGGCGCCTTTTCACGTGAGTTCTGCCGGATAAAATTTATTTTTAATCGAATAAGATATAACTTTTCACCTGAAACGCAGATTGCATGTATTAACGTCAATTATTTTAATTTTTTATAACCAGTACGTAATTATCGTGCATGCCACGATGTTATAATCCTACAATTATAATTTTTTACTTAAAGACTTCTTAAAGAAAAGGGGCTGTATTATAAATAAATGTGTGCCATGAAATTCCCTTACAAGACAACACTTCTCCAGGAATCCGAATAAAAAAAGGCTGCCTCATTTGAGGCAGCCTTTTTTAAATGTTTTATGCAGCAGCTTTTTCTTTTTTTCTTTTAATTTGGTTAATGATGGAATCAAGTGCATCATCAAAAGATTCTTCAAAAGATTTAGATGATACCTTAACAAATAAATCGTGTTTAGGAATGTGAACCCTTATCTCTGCTATCTTATCTTTAATCTGGTGGACAACATTATCCAACTTTAAATAAACATCAACCTTCACAATTTTGTCGTGAAAGTGCGTTAATTTCTCAACTTTTTTTGTAACATAATCCACTAGTTTTGAGTCTGCATCAAAGTGTACAGACTGAATGTTTACGGTCATAATTGACTTTTTTATGAGTGAAGAAATAAATGAAAGAACTTAAATTTAGTAATGCGAAAATTCGCAACTAATTCGACTACTAAAGTAAGGAACTTATTTTTATAAACGATTATTTTTTGCAGATATTTTTTCAAAAAAAAGTTAATTTTTTTGAAGTATTGCTTTTGAGCATTTTAGGCTTTGGGGTGAGCCTTAGAAAAAACTTCTTTTAGTTTTTCGATGGTGTTGTGTGTGTAGATTTGTGTTGCTGCCAAGCTGCTATGCCCTAATAATTCTTTAACAGCATTTAGAGTAGCTCCATTGTTCATTAAGTGTGTGGCAAAACTGTGTCGAAGTACGTGGGGGCTTTTCTTTTTTACGGTAGTAACAAGGCTTAAATAATTTCTTACAAAACCATAAACATATCTTGGGTTTAGTGATGTACCTTTTTCTGTTACAAAAACATTATTGACATCTGTAGTTGGTCTTTCAGAAATATAAATTTTTAAGTCATTTAAAAGCCCATCATTCACAGGAATAATGCGTTCTTTATTTCCTTTGCCCAATACTTTTATTTGCTTGTACGAGGCATCAATTTGCGATTCTTTCAAGTTAATTAATTCGCTTAAACGCATACCAGTATTGTAAAGCAGCATCAACACCATCTTTTTTGTTTTATCTTCCCAGGTGTCTGCAAATTCAACGTGATTAAATAAAGTATCTAAATGTTTTTCCTCAACGTAGGAGGGAAGCCTTTTAGAAATTTTTGGAGAAGTAATATTGGTTAATGGACTCGCCAAAACATCACCTTGTTTTAGTTGATATTTATAAAACGATTTAAGCGATGATATTTTTCGATTAATACTTTTTGCAGTTATATCTTTTTCTTTCAGCTGTGCCAGCCAGCTTCGAATCATTGAAGAGGTTATCTGCTTTGGATGTTCGGTTTCAAAGTCCTTTTGTGCATACTCAAAAAACTGCTCCAAATCTGTTTGATAAGATATAATTGTATGTTGCGAATATCTTTTTTCAAACTTGAGATATTCAAGAAATGAGGTAATATGAGTATTTGAGGAACTTGTTGACATAAAAAAGTAGCCTAAGGTATAAACCAAAGACTACTTGAAATATATTGGGGAAATCGTTTAACTTCTAATCAAACTTTCCACCAGCAAGTTGTTGCTTGTAGATAGCTTTTAAAACTTCTGCACGACGAACAATTGACGGTTTAATGTAAGCCTGACGCCCTCTTAATTGTAATAAAGTTTTGCTTTTCTCAAATTTCTTTTTATATTTTTTGAGAGCTTTGTCAATGTTTTCGCAGTCTTTTGAATCAATGATTAACATAATTTATATACCTCTTTTGTTATTAGGGTGGCGAAGATAAGGGGATGATTTTAATTGGCAAAAAAAGAAAAGAATTCTTATGTTTATTTTTAAGAGGTTTTATTAAATCTACCTCTAAGTTTTTGTCTTTTTGGTGGTATAGTGTGTGTGGTTTTTTCTTGCAAATCGTTTGATACTATGCTAATATTTCCATCTACTTCAAGCATTGCTAAATCTACGTGTTGAATATCTCGCACTCCGTGTTCACGCACAGCAGCTTCCAACTCAAATAAAGTTATTTCTGCATCGTGCATATTTTCTGATTGCAGTTTGCCATTATAAATTAGTAGTATGGCTTGCCCTTGTAGCAACTCACTAATTTTCTCGTTTTTAAACAATAATTTTTTTAATCCAAAATTCACAATAAATAAAGCCAAAGCTGCTACCATTCCACCAAGTAAACTTGTATCTGGTCCCACCATTGCATTTTGCACGGCATTGCTAATAAGCAATATAAAAACTAAATCAATAACTGATAGCTGTGCTAGTTCTTTTTTACCAAAAATTCTAATGGCAATGATTATAAACATATATACTGCTATCGACCTCAAACAAATTTCTGTGTATGCGTTCATTTTTTTTTATTTATCGTTAATTTACAAAGAAAGTTTTTAATTAAATTATTCTACCCAATCTGCAACAAACAAATTAATATCTCTTGTACCACCATTGTTTCTTGTACTCGAAAAAACAATTTTCTTTCCATCTGGGCTAAACATTGGAAAAGCATCAAAACCCTTGTCACGGCTAATTTTTTTTATATCATTTCCATTAAGGTCTGTTAAATACATATTGAATGGAAACCCTTTTTTGTACTCGTGATTGCTGCAAAAAATAATGTGTTTGCTATCTGGTGTAAAATTAGGAGCCCAGTTTGCATTACCCAATGCTGTTATTTGTTTTGCATTTTTGCCATCAACATCAGCAACCCATACTTCCATTTGTGTTGGTGCAACCAAATTTTCTTTTAAAAGTTCTTTATACTCTTTAATTTCTGGATCAGTTTTTGGGCGACTTGCACGCCACACAATTTTCTTTCCATCAGGGCTAAACCAAGCACCACCATCATAACCTAATGTGTTTGTAATTCGTTTTACTTTTTGTGTTTTTAAATCCATTATGTATAAATCTAAATCACCATCTCTTGTAGAACAAAAAATCATTTTCTTCCCATCTGGAGAAAGCGTGCCTTCTGCATCGTAGCCTTTAACATCAGTTAATTGCTTTACGATTTTACCATTCATTTCTGCCATAAAAATATCGTAAGTGTCATTCACTGCCCAGATATACTTATTGCCATATTTTGCCCTATCAACATTTGGTGGACAAGTGTCAGCACCTAAGTGTGTGCTGGCATATATAAAGTGTTTTCCATCTGGTAAAAAATAACTGCAAGTTGTTCTTCCTTTTCCTGTACTAATTAATTTATAAGTAAATTTTTCGTCTTTATTTTCTGGCACTTTGCCCACATAAATTTGGTCACACATCACACCTTCTTTTGGGTTTCTTCTTTGAAAAATAAGACTCTTCCCATCGTAACTCCAGTAAGCCTCAGCATTATCTCCATCAAAAGTTAATTGGCGAATATTTTTAAAATGTTTTTCGTTTGCATATTGCAAAGAATCGCTTGGTTGTTGAGTTGTAGCTATATTATTTTTTTTAAAACTCAAAGATGTTAATAAGAAAACTGTAGTTAAAATGATTACAATAAATTTCATAAAAAAAGAGGTGTTAGTGATTATAAATAAAGGTTGCGAAAGTAATCACTTAAATCTTTCAATAAATTGTATCAACTCCCCTAATTTAGCAAAACATTTAAAGAAACCTCCTTTAAATTTAATTTCTACAATCACCTGTTAATTTATCTTCGTAGATATTCTAACGCTTATTTTTGATATATGGAAGAAACAATGGTATTCACTTATTCTGATGACGTGCTTTCGTATGAAGCATTTAAAAATCAAGTTTTAACCGACTATAAAGTTGCTCAAATTAGTAGAGAAACAAGCCTTTTAGGAAGGCGTGAAGTTCTTACTGGAAAAGCAAAATTTGGAATTTTTGGCGATGGTAAAGAGTTGGCTCAAATAGCTATGGCAAAGAGTTTTGCTGCTGGCGATTTTAGAAGTGGTTACTACCGCGACCAAACTTTTATGTTTGCAAGTGGGCTTGCGAGTGTTGAACAATTCTTTGCTCAAATGTATGCCGACCCAGATGTAAACAACGAGCCTTTTAGTGCAGGTAGACAAATGGTAGCTCATTTTGCCACAAGAAATGTAGATGACAATGGTAATTTTTTAGACCTTGCCAATAGAAAAAATATTAGTGCAGACATTTCTCCAACTGCTGGTCAAATGCCTCGTGCAGTGGGTTTAGCTTTAGCTTCAAAATCTTTCAGACACATTCAACAACTTTGGAATAAAACAGATTTAAGTCATAATGGAAACGAAGTTTGCTTTTGTACAATAGGCGATGCAAGTACCAGCGAAGGGCATTTTTGGGAAAGTGTAAATGCTGCTGGCGTAATGCAAATTCCTTTGGCAATTTTTGTGTGGGATGATGGTTATGGAATTTCTGTTCCAAATAAATATCAAACTACCAAAGGCTCTATAAGTGAAGCCCTCAAAGGCTTTCAAAAAGAAAAAGATACTAATGGGTTACACATTTATAAAGTAAAAGGTTGGGATTATGCCGAAATGTGTGAAGTGTTTGAAGCAGGCATTCAAAGAATGAGAGAAACACACGTGCCAGCAATTTTTCATGTGCAAGAAATTACACAACCACAAGGACACAGCACAAGTGGAAGCCACGAAAGATATAAAGATGCGGAGCGTTTACAATTTGAAAAAGATTTTGATTGCAATAAAAAATTCAAGGAGTTTATTTTAGAAAATGCCATTGCAAGTGAAGAAGAATTAACACAAATTGAAAATGAAGCAAGAGATTTTGTAAGAGATAGTAAAAATAGGGCTTGGGAAAAATTTCAAAACCCAATAAAAGAGCAAGTAAAACAAGCTGTTGAAATTATTAATAATTTTAGTATAACTGACGTTGAGGCATATCATCAATTGCAAAAAATAGCTACAGATTTAGGAGCAATAAGAGAGCCATTGCGTAGAGATGTTATGCAATCATTAAGCCTTGCTCAGGAAATCGCAGGTAGCTTGTCTGGACAAGAATTAAAAGATTATTACAACAAACTTGTTGCTGATAATAAAGATTTATTCAACTCTCATTTATACAATCAAGGTGCTAAAAGTGCATTAAAGGTAGCAGAGGTTAAACCTTGGATAAGTTTTGATGCAGAGCAGTTAAATGGTTACGAAATATTGAATAAATATTTCGATCATCTATTTGCTACAAACCCTTTGGTTGTTGCGTTTGGCGAAGATTTAGGTTTTATTGGCGATGTAAACCAAGGCTTTGCAGGATTGCAAAAAAAATATGGCGAAGAAAGAATTTTTGATGTAGGTATTAGAGAAGCAACTATTGCAGGACAAGCAATAGGAATGGCTGTGCGTGGCTTGAGACCTATCGCAGAAATTCAATATTTAGACTATTTATTATATGACATTCAACCTTTGAGTGATGATGTTGCAACACTGCATTACAGAACAAAAGGACAACAAAGTTGCCCATTAATTATAAGAACAAGAGGACATAGATTAGAAGGTGTGTGGCATAGTGGTAGCCCAATGGGAATGATTTTAAATGCACTTCGTGGAATGTATGTTTGTGTGCCACGAAATATGGTGCAAGCAATCGGTATGTATAATACCTTATTGCAAAGCAACGACCCAGGTATAGTGATTGAGTGTTTAAATGGTTATCGTTTAAAAGAAAAAGCACCTGTAAATTTATTAGAGTTTACAGTGCCTTTGGGTGTTACAGAAACTATTAAAACTGGTGATGATATTACCATTGTTTCCTATGGTTCTACTTTAAGAATTATTAGTGAAGCTGCTGAACGTTTGGATAAACAAAATGTAAGCTGCGAAATTATTGATGTGCAAACTTTATTGCCTTTTGATATACATCATAACATTTTGCAATCGTTAAAAAAGACCAATAGAATTTTATTTGTAGATGAAGATGTGCCAGGTGGTGCAGCAGCTTATATGTTTAATAAAGTGATGGAAGAACAAGGCGGTTACAAGTGGTTTGATGCAGCACCACGAACACTTACAGCCCAGGCTCATCGTCCTGCTTATGGTAGTGATGGAGATTATTTTAGCAAACCAAATGTTGAAGATGTTGTAAGAGTGGTGAATGAAATGATGGCAGAATAATTAAATTAACGATTTGCTGATTTTGGATTTACGATTTGTTTTCTAACGATAAACAAGAAACTAAAATATAAAAATGTGCTTACCAAATTCAAAATAATTATTGCCATCTTGTTGTTGTTTACTATCAACATAAATGCTCAAACCCCCTACATCACGAAGTTTCAGCCTTTGGTAGATTCTTTGTCTGATGTTTATGGAATTCCAAAAGCAATTATTATGGGCGTATCTATCACAGAATCTGGAATGGGAAAAGATAGAAATCCAAAACTCTTGAACAACTATTTTGGGTTTGTTGGAAAGAATAATTTGATGAAGAAAAAAGGCATCAAAACCAAATACAAACAATATAATTCTCCCAAAGATTCCTTTATAGATTTTTGCAAGCAACTTGCTAAACGCAAATACTACATTCGTTTGAAAGGAAATGACGATTACCAGTTATGGATTGAGGCAATGGCTAAGGCTGGTTATTCTGGCAATTCACTAATCTGGAAAAAAGAAGTAAGGTCTGTCATAAAAAGATATAAATTAGCGGAACTTTAGCATTTCGTTCATAATGGATTACACCAAAAATCTCATCAGGTTTGTTATTTTAATTACTGCTTTATTATTTATAATTTCAATTGTAGATAACGTTTATAAGTTTAATTGGAAGCCACTAAACAACATCAATATTCTTTCAGATATAATTAAGAAAGAAACACCTAAAAAAACAATTGCTACTTCAGCAGATTCTATTCAAGTTGCTATCGTTGATACTGCTACCAGAAGGGTTTTCAAGGAATTTTCATTACCAAATAGATTAACAGAATATCAAACTGATGCAACGAATGTTGCTATCAAAAAATTCATTGATAAATTAATTGAGCTTAAAAAAGGTAAAAGAAAAAAAGTACGCATTGCATATTTAGGTGATAGTATGATTGAAGAAGATTTCATTACTCAAACCCTTAGAAAGCTTATGCAGCAAGAGTTTGGTGGTTATGGCATTGGTTACTTACCATTGAGTAGTGTGCTTGCTGGAGAAAGAAGTACTGCAAATATCTCGTCAAGTAATTGGGTTGAATCTAATTTTAAAACCAACCCAAATAAGGTACAATTATTTATTTCGGGTCGTTGTTTTAATGCAACAACAAATGCCTTTACTGATATAAAAGATAAGACTGCATTACCAACAAATTCATTAGAAAAATATTTATTATTTGGTGCAACAAATAAAGAAATAAATATCTCAATAAATGGTATTAATCATTCAATAAATAGTAATAATATCTTCAATGCAACTTTGCTGGATAGAAGTGTTGGCAGTACTTTGAAACTTGAGACAAGTAGTGCAGATAATCTTTTTGGTGTATCTCTTGAAGCACCACAAGGCGTAATAGTTGACAACTTTTCTTTTAGAGGTATTAGTGGTAATGAGTTCTCTAAAATGGATTCATCTTTTCTTGCAAGCATTTCAAAAAACCATTCTTACGATTTAATTGTAATGGAGTACGGTGTAAATTTATTTGTAAAGCCAACCGATGATAATTTCAATTGGTTTTATAAACCTTTTACGAGAGCTATTAATAAAATAAAAGCATCTTTCCCTAACTCAAATATTCTTATTGTGAGTAGTGCAGACAGGGCTTATAAATATGATGACGTTTATCAAACTGCTGTTGGGATGCCCAACCTGATTGCATTACAACAGAAAGCAGCTTATGAAACTGGTTCTGCTTTTTACAATACATTTGAAAGTATGGGAGGCAATGGAAGTATAGCAAGATGGGTTGATATGCTTCCTGCATTGGCATACAAAGATTATATGCACCCAAATAGTAGGGGTTCTGAAATTATAGGCAAGAGCATTTTTGATGCCATAATGTTTGAGTATAAAAAAGCAATTCAAAAAAATAAATAAGCCAAAACATTTTATGTTTTCATCATTTGATACAACAGCATTTTTAAAGCAGTTTTTATACGATGCTAAAAACCCTTTGCTATTCAATAATGGTTTTTTTGTGTATTTGTTTTTTGTGTTTATGGTGCTGTATTACTTGCTACGAAACAATTTCAAGGCAAGAACAAATTTATTTTGCTTGACATCTCTTTACTTTTTTTATAAAGCAAGTGGCTTTTTTGTGGTGTTGGTTATTATCTCTGCTATTGCAGATTTTATTTTATCGAATGCTATTTATAAACAGAAAGAGCAACACAAAAAAAAGTTATTATTGATAGTTAGCATTGTTTCAAACCTTAGCTTATTATTTTATTTTAAATACACAGATTTCGCAATAGAAATTTTAAACAATACTTTCTCTACGCATCTGAATCCCTTGAATATACTGCTTCCTGTGGGAATTTCATTTTATACATTTGAAAACATTAGCTACACAGTTGATGTATATAAAGGTGAATTTGTGCCTGTAAAAAAATTCAATGAATACCTTTTATTTCTTTCATTTTTCCCTAAGTTAGTGATGGGACCCATTGTTCGTGCAAGAGATTTTGTACCACAAATCTCACAGCCATTCAACATAACAAAAGAAGATTTTAGCGAAGGTTTTTTTCTTATCATAACTGGTCTATTCAAGAAATTAATTATATCAGATTATATCACGCTCAATCTTGTTAATTACATTTTTGATGCACCAGAAAAGTATAGTGGATTGGAAAATTTATTTGCAGTATATGGTTATGCAGTTGTTATTTATTGCGACTTTAGTGGCTATAGCAGCATTGCCATTGGCATTGCTCGATGGCTTGGTTTTAAAATTCCCCCAAATTTTATTTCTCCTTACCAAAGCCTTGATATCACTGAATTTTGGAGGCGTTGGCACATTTCACTTTCAAGTTGGTTAAGGGATTATTTATACATTCCTTTGGGTGGAAATAAGCTTGGAAAGATTAGACAATATTTCAATCTTTTTGCAACTATGCTGCTTGGAGGTTTGTGGCACGGAGCAAGTTTGAATTTTATTTTTTGGGGTGCTTTGCACGGAATTGCTTTAGCCATTCATAAACTGTGGGGAGAAGCTACAAAGAATATTATGGCAAAATGGAGTAAGTCTGGATTGTATAAATTCTTCGCAATTGTTATTACATTTCATTTTGTTTGTTTTTGTTGGATATTTTTTAAAGCAAAAAATTTTAAAAGTGCTGGAGAAATTATCAGTCAAATACAGCATCATTTAGTGTTTAATATTTGGAATCAATTTTGGGGAAATTATCATAGTGTTTTGATAATGATTTTTCTTGGTATTGGTTTACATTTTCTTCCAGAAAACTATTCTAACAAAATTTCATTTAAGTTTCAAAAGCTTGGTATCATTGGCTTTTCAGCAATCTTTCTTTTATTTGCATTGGCTTATGGTTTTTTTAAATCAAGTGAACAAGTAATGCCAATTTATTTACAGTTTTAAGAAAAAAATAATGTTTCAAATACAAGTCTTTACGTTTAGCCCAGTTCAAGAAAATACTTATGTTCTTCATAATGAAAATAACAATGCCATTATCATTGACCCAGGGTGTTACTTTACTGCTGAGGAAGAAACATTAAAAAATTTTATAGATGAGAAGAAATTGAATGTTGTTAAACTGCTAAATACCCACTGTCATTTAGATCACGTTTTTGGAAATAAGTATATTTATAAAACTTACAATATAATTCCTATTATTCATAAAAACGAAGAGCAGATGCTGAAGCTTGCTCCCCTTTCTGCTGAGAAATGGGGTTTGCCATTTGATAACTATAAAGGCGAACTAAGCTTTGTTGAAGAAGGAGAAATTATTTTTCTGGATGTTGATGAATTGCTTGTAATTGCTGCACCAGGGCATAGTCCTGGGCATATTTGTTTTTATTGCAAAAAGCAAAATTTTATTATTGGTGGCGATGTTTTGTTTTACGAAAGTATTGGCAGAACAGATCTTCCATTGTGCAATCACGATGACTTAATCAGGAATATTAAAACAAAAATTTTCACTTTACCTGATGAAACAATTGTTTATTCAGGACACGGACAATACACAACCATTAAATACGAAAAAGAGTTTAATATGTTTTTAAGGTAGGGTTCGCAAAATGTGTAAATCTACTTGAGATACAAAATAGTTTTCCAATCTCTTCGTTTTATAGTTATATCTCTTAAATTGCATCAAACATTTTTATGAACAACAATATATTCAAATCAATTGTTATTGGATTTTCAGTTTCTGTTATACTTTTTTCTTGTGCTCCCAAAAAGAAAGTAGTTGCTACTCCAACTGTTCAAACACCTGTTATTCAAGCTCCCAAAATAGAACCTGAAATTGGAACTTTAGTACCTTTTACAAGAGATTTATTTTTTAAATTAAAAGAAAATGGATTGGATATTAAGAAGCTAAAATTTTATGTCGATAACACTATTGCTCTCAATAAAATTGCAACAACAGGAAATTTTGAAATTGATGCTTATGGCAATTTAGTAAGCAAAAAAGGGCTTGCAGAAAATGTGATAAAAATAACGCCTCAAGTAGCTGGAATGGTTGAATCTATTGAGGCTGATGGATTACGTTTAAATTTTGGGAGACCAAATAGTACACTAAAATTTTTCAACAACCCACAATCTCCAACATCATTTAGTTTCAATGGAGATAAGTTTGATAAACTAAATGGTACTGTTGAAGTACCCTACAACAATAGCACCTACAAAGCAAGTTGTGATGGTTGCTCTAATGTAACTATTACAAAACTGATGATTAAACAAGTAGATATTGATGCTGGTATTAATAAATCTACTATTGAACCTGGTGCTGGAAGTTCAAACAAAGTTAATTTAATTGGATATTAATTTATTGCCTTATGCTGCTTCTTCCTCTTCTTCCAAAATATTGCAACCCCATTTGCACAGTGAGTTTAAGATAGGAACTAAGCGTTTGCCTTTTTTTGTTAATTGATACTCTACTCGTGGAGGACTTTCTGCATAAGAAGTTCTAAGTACAATTCCATCTTCAAACAATTCGGTTAATTGTTTGGTTAAAACCTTTCTTGAAATACCTGGAATTTGTACGTCCAACTGCCCAAATCTTTTTGAAGACTTGTTGAGATTGTAAATAATAAGTGGCTTCCATTTTCCACCAATTACATTCATTGCAGCAGTTAAGGGACAGCCTTGATGATTTATCTTATTCATATCTTTTAAAGTAATAGTTACTTTTTGGTAACTAGTTTTTTGTGTTAATTAACCTTTAATTGTTACGAAAGTAAACTATTGATAGTTACTTTGTGTAACAATTAAAAATAAAATTTAAAAAAAATGAAAAAAGTTATTCTTATTACAGGAACAAACAGTGGTTTTGGTTGGCTAACAGCCAATGGTGTAGCAGCTTTAGGGCATACAGTATATGCTACAATGAGAGATACAAAAGGTAAAAATGCTGATAAAGCACAGCAACTATCTTTAGTAGAAAATATTAATGTGATAGATGTTGAACTTACCAATCCAGCATCTGTTGCAAATGCAGTTGAAAACATTATTGCTAAAGAGGGTAGGCTTGACGTTGTGGTAAACAATGCAGGCTATTTTGCAGGTGGATTAGCTGAAAGCTATACTGAGCAAGACATTGACGAAATGTTTAACATTCATGTGAAAGCACCTTGGCGAGTAATTAAATCGGCATTGCCACAAATGCGTTCTCAAGGCGAGGGATTGATTGTAAATATTTCAAGTGGCTTAGGTCGTTTTTCTGCACCATTTATGACGGTTTATAACAGTGCAAAATTTGCTGTAGAGGGACTGAGCGAAGGCTTGCATTATGAAGTGCGACCTTTAGGAGTTGATGTTGCATTAATTCAACCTGGTGCTTTTCCTACAGAAATTTTTGGCAAATCGAAAACTGGTAGCGATGTTGCAGTTGCTGAAGGATATGGAGAATTGGCAAATATTCCTCAACAAATTGGCGAGGGAATGGGTAAAATGTTTGAGGCATTTCAACCAAATCCACAATTGGTAGCCGATGCTGTTATTAATTTAATTAATACCCCAAAAGGACAAAGGCCTTTGCGTACAGTTGTTGACCCAGTTACAGGTACATTTACTGAAACTGCTAACCAACAAGTAAAAGTGCAGTACGATAATTTTTTAACCGCGTTTGGTATGCAAGGTTTATTAAACTAAAATATTGTTTTTGTTACATCAAAAAAGGCAGCCATTACAGCTGCCTTTTTACTTATAAATTTCCTCTTAAATCTTGCTCTCTCTCCAAAGATTCAAACAAAGCTTTAAAATTTCCTTTGCCAAAACTCTTTGCTCCTTTGCGTTGTATTATTTCAAAAAACAAAGTAGGTCTGTCTTCTAAAGGTTTTGTAAATATTTGTAGCAAATACCCTTCTTCATCTCTATCAATTAAAATACCCAATTCACGCAAAGGTTTTAGGTCTTCATCAATAGTGCCAACTCTGTCTAAAACAGTATCGTAATAACTACCAGGAATATTTAAAAATTCAATGCCACGGCTTTTTAAATCCATTACAGTTTCAATAATATTTTTAGTAGCAATAGCAACGTGCTGCACGCCTTCGCCATTATAAAAATCTAAATATTCTTCCACCTGACTTTTCTTTTTTCCTTCTGCTGGCTCGTTAATAGGGAACTTTACAAAACCATTGCCATTGCTCATTACTTTGCTCATCAATGCACTGTATTCGGTAGAAATATCTTTATCATCAAAACTTAAAATATTTCTAAAGCCCATCACCTCTTCATAAAATTTTACCCAAGGGTTCATTTGATTCCAACCCACATTACCCACACAATGGTCAACATATTGCAAGCCAGTAGAAGCAGGATTATACGCAGATTTCCATTCTACAAAACCTGGCATAAACACACCATTATAATTTTTTCTTTCAATAAATAAATGCACTGTTTCGCCATAAGTATGAATGCCACTCATTACCACTTCACCATCATTATCTTTTAAAGTTGTTGGCTCTAAAAAACTTTTACCACCACGCTTTGTGGTTTGCTCCCACGCATCAGTTGCATCTTCAACTTTTAAACTTAAAAATTTTACCCCATCGCCGTGTTTATATATATGATCGGCAATTTCATTGTGCATTCTCAATGGTGTGGTTAATACAAACGTTAATTTGTTTTGACGTATTACATAACTCACTTTATCCTTTACACCTGTTTCGGGTCCAGCATAAGCAAGGCTTTGAAAGCCAAAAGCCGTTTTGTAAAAATGGGCTGCTTGCTTTGCATTGCCTACATAAAATTCTACGTAATCTGTTCCATTTAAGGGTAAAAAATCGGTAGTATCTACAGCCGATTGTTGAGGCATTATCATTGTTTCCATAATATTTTTAATTGGTAAAGAGCAAAAATAAACAAAACATTTTTGGCTAATAAAAATAGATTTAAAAAAAAGTTTAAAATCTGAAAACTAAAGGCAATTGTCATACGTATGTCATTTTGTAACTTTTTTACATAACCTCAAACAAACAAAAATGAAAAAGAAAATTTTTAAAAGAATTTTAATCGCAATTGGCTCTGTAACGCTTGTTTATGCTGCTGTTTTAGCATTTCACATTTATAAGGTTACAAGACCCAAAATTGCAGATGCATCTACTTATGCAATGGCAAGAATTGATTTTAAGCAAACTATAACAAAAGAAGATGCTACAAAAATCTCTACTTGGTTTAGCAAACAAAACGGTGTATCACAATTTAAATGTAATCCAGAGAACGGCAATGCTGTGTTTACTTTTTATCCTGTGAAAACGAATGCTACAAAACTTGTTGAAACGTTTGCAAATGAACTTCATTACAAAGCTGTAAGGTTTGTACCTACAAAAGAAGAAATGATGAAAGGCTGCCCAGTTGCAGCAAGATAAAATCTTGTTTATTAAATCAATTATTATAACTATTAAATCAAAAACAAAATGAAAAAATTATTATTATTAAGTTTAGCTGTAGCAGCCTTTGTTGTAACTACAACCTGCGTTACATCTTGCAAGAAAAGTGAAACCACAACAGTCGCTCCAACATTGTATGATTCTCTTGGTGGAACAACAATGGTTGCAGACCCACGAGGTGGTATGATTGAAACAGGAAGATTAGGTATTAGAACTGTTGTTGACAGTACCATTTTTGTAATTGCTGGCGACAGTAAAATAAATGAATTTTTTACAACATTACTAACAGAAGTTGGTGCTGGAAACACAAGTGGTTTTAGTGCGTTGGAAAAAACTTTAACAGATTTCTTTTGTGTTGCAACTGGTGCAAAAAACTTTACTTATGGTGGTAAAAGTATGGTAGCTGCTCACGACCCTGCACAAAACTCAAGAATGAATGGAAAGGCTGCTAATGCTGACTTTGATCAGTTTGTAACAGACTTAGTTAAAGGTGCACAACAAGTTGGTTTGCCAATTGATTTAATTGGTAGAGTTGGTAGAGTTGTTGAAACTACAAGAACGCAAGTAGTACAGAAATAGTTTGGGGTTAATAGTTGAAAAATCAACACTAGGCTTCCTTTTTAGGAAGCCTTTTTATTTATGGAAAGCAATCCAAATTCTTGTTCAATTCCTTTGCTTGATGACAAAATGATATTGAATAACTCTTTGCCAAAAATGGAATAGAAATAAGAAAAATTTTCAACTCTTTCTTGCAAACTATTATTGGGGAATAAATCTTTTTTGATATTTTCTAATTGATTCTTTTGGTCGGCAAATTTTCTTTTTTCTGCTCTAAGCATCTTTTTTTCTAATGCTTCTATTTGCTTGAAAGCCTTTACTGCAATGGATTCTACGTGAGCAATTAATGTGGTATCAATTTGTGTAGCTTGATTTTTTAATGTTTCGTAAAATGCTTTTGCTTGATTTAATTGTGTTTGTAAACTCAAGTTGTATTGCGATTGTTTTTTTACTAAATCAACAAACAATTCTTCGGTTGACGAAAATGCATTTTCGATTTTATAACCCATTTTTTGCAATTTATTTTCTTGCATAGGCTTGTAAATTAAAAATGAATTTCTTAGTAATAAAACTGGATAGGGAACATTAACATTTTCAAATACATTTTTAAGCTGCAACCAATAAGCTAATTCGCCACCACCACCTATAAATGCTACATTAGGTAAGATTGTTTCTTGAAAAACTGGACGCAAAATAACATTGGCACTAAACCTTTCTGGATGACTATTTAATTCTATTAAAATTTCTTCTAAAGTAAATTTTAACTCTAAATTCTGGACTATAAAATCATTACCTATTTTCTCAATTCGTTCTCTCTTGTCATCAATTAAATAAAACAAATTAAGCTCTCTACCTGCTGCTTGAATTTTATGATGCTTACCAAATTTTTCATTTGTTTTATCAACTGCTTTTCGGGAAAATTGTTCTTGCAATTCTTTTGTAATTGTTGGAATGAAAACTTTTTTTAAATCCACATCATCAGGAATTAAAACAAGCAAACCATAAGTTCCAAATAACATATTAACCAATTCAAAAGTTGCCTGTTGAATGGTTTTGTCAAGTGTATAGCACTGCTTTAAAATGTTTGTTAATTCTGTTCCAAATTCATTAACGCCAAGCTGTGATTGAATTTCGGCAATTAGTTGTATAAAATTTTTATCAACTTTCATTCGTCCAACAGCACCAGTTTGTTTAGTATTCCAAACTATTTTTTTGCCTTGAATATTGATATTGCCAAGTTCATCCAAATCAGCGTCTTCACTACCCATATAATACACAGGCACGAATTTGTATTCGTTAAATTCTTCATTCAAATCCTGTGCAAGTTTTACTGCGTGAAGAATTTTATAAATAAAATATAGTGGGCCAGTAAAAATATTTGGTTGGTGTGCAGTAGTTATTGTAAAGCAATTTTCATTGGTAAGTAATTCAATATTTTTTTGTTGTTGAGTAGATGCTGCGTTGGCGTATTGTTTAGAAAAATATTCAACCAATATTTTTCTGTCGGTGTTGTAATTTTTCCTTGCTGCTATTGCATTTGAAATGCCATCTTTATTTGGTAAATGTTGATAGAACTCCTGTAAACCCTTAGCTTGAGACAAATAATCAATAACAATTTTCGAGAAAAAGTTTGTGCTTTTATAAGATGTATATGTACAGCTGTAGTCCATTAATGAATTTGTATGTAGAGCTTTGCAATTGTTGGCAAATCTATAATCAAAATAATATTGTAATCAGTTTTCTTATTTATTTGTAACCTTATCTTTATCGAATGAAGAAATTAATGTTATCGCTATTTTTTATTTTGTTGTTGGCTGTTTCAATTGCTGCTTATGTAGTTTATGGCTCAGCTACTTCTTTTAGCGAAAACTCGAAAATTGTTTTGGTAGAAGAAGAATTTATTGAAAAAGAAACCTTGTCCAATCTTTTAAAAGAAAGGGGAATTATATCAAATGCATTTGCATTTGAAAAGTTAGGAAATCAATTTAAAATCTGGGATAAAATTAAACCTGGTAAGTTCAAGATCAGTCGTGGCGAGAGTTTGCTCAATATTGTGAGAATGTTTAAGAACAATAAACAAGCAGAGATTAATTTAATAATCAATAAAATTCGTTTGCCAGAAGATTTGGCAAAACTTATTGGTAAAAGTTTTTCTACCGATTCTGCAACTACCTTAACAATGCTGAGAAATACTGATTTTTTAGCAAAAATTAATGCTGACACAAACACTTTATTGTGTAAAATCATTCCCAATACTTACTCGTTTTACTGGAGTACCCCTGTTGAAAAAATTGTAGAAAAATTATCTGAAGAATCAAAGAAATTTTGGAGTGAAAATGATAGGGTGGGGAAAGCTAAAAATCTTGGACTAACACCTTTGCAAGCTTGCACTATTGCATCTATCGTTGAAGAGGAAACCAATAAGGATGATGAAAAAGGAAATATTGCAAGTGTGTATATAAATCGTTTGAAAAAAGGAATGTATTTGGGTGCAGACCCAACTATAAAATTTGCTTTAAAAGATTTTACTCTAAGAAGAATTTTGTTTGGACACTTAAATGTTGCATCGCCCTACAACACCTATCGCAACAAGGGTTTGCCACCTGGACCTATTTGCACACCATCAATAAAAACATTAGATGCAGTTTTAAATGCACCACAAACAGATTATATATTTTTTGTTGCCAAAGCTGATTTTAGTGGGCATCACCACTTTAGTAGTAACTATGCCGAGCATAATGAATATGCTAAACAATATCAAAAAGCATTAACAGCATATTTAGCAAGAAAAAAACAAAATAATTAGCCATTACAACTCTTTCCAAAAGGTAAAGGAGTAAAAAACAATGAACAAATTTCAAAAAATATTAGTCTCATTTCCACCTATTGCTTTTTGTATTAAAAAGAGTAAGAACATTATTATGCCTGGGTTTCAGGGCTTGCCTTTGTATGATGTTATTGTATTTTTCTTTCAACAAATTAGTAAAGTTGGACTAAATGAAAGAGCTGCTGCAATTTCTTTTAATTTCATAATGGCAATACCAGCAGCCTGCATTTTTATTTTTACCTTAGTTCCATATTTAAGTGTTGGTAAACAATTTAATGTTGAACTATTGAAACTTACAAAAGAGTTATCGCCCAATCAAAATACATATTTATTTGTTAAAGATTTTTTGGATGATTTCTTTGGAAGGCAACGTGGTGGCTTACTCTCGTTTGGTATATTGTTAGTGCTGTACTATGCAAGTAGTGCAATGATGGGCATTATTCGCACATTCGATAAATCAATTGCTCAAACAAAAGGCTGGCTTTTTCATAAGCGTTTTCGAGCTATTCAGCTAACGTTTCTAATGTTATTGCTTGTTATTGCATCTGTGCTTATTTTAATTGGACAAGAACAATTGGCACTTGTGCTTAAAAAGATATTTGGAATGAAACGCAGAGAAAATATTCCTTGGTGGAATGTTACAAGGTGGACTATAATTGTAATTTTATTATTCTATGGAATTGGGCTTATTTACAAGTTTGCACCATCTGTTCACAAGCGTTGGAAAATAGTTTCACCAGGTTCTATTCTTGCAACAATTTTATTGATGGCAACAACTATTTTATTCTCTTATTGGGTAAATAATTTTGCCAGTTTTAATAAAGTTTATGGTTCAATAGGTACTGTTTTGATTATTATGAATTTAGTTTATTTCAACTCAATGGTTATCATCATTGGGTTTGAGTTAAATGTAAGTATCACATATTTACTTGCAAATGCAGAAGAAAGAAAAAAGCAAGAAAAAGAATTGATGAAAGTTAATGCTGATGTGGTTTAGAGTAATTTTATTATTCATAATTATACTCAACTTTTCCAAGCAAGTCACCTTTTTTACTGTAACAAAATTCACCAAGTTTTAAACCTTTATCATCAAAAACATAATGCCATACAAAATAACTGCTGTTGCCAAAAGGTATTTGTGTCATTTTGTTAACGTTACCTTTTTCATCATATTCAAATAAAAACTCAGGCAACATTTTTTGAGCCTTCAAATTAAATTTTACAATATCGGTTAGCTGATTTTTTTCATTGTAATAGTAGTAATAATTTTCAAATGTTTTTCCTTTTCGTTGCCACCTTTCTTCAGCAATATTGCCTTGCTCGTCCTTTAGAAAAACAATTGTTGTTGTGTCTGTTTCGTTCTTTAGTTTATACATTTTTGTTAATGAGCCTTTGTTGTCATAGTTGAAAATATGACTTTCAAAAAAGCCATCAAGCACAGTGGTATCAATGCTTGAAGAAATGATTGAAAGTAATTTTCCACTTTCATCGTAAGTATATCTCACTAAAGAATTTACATTTTTTCCATCATCCCATTTTTGCCATACTTTATCATTTTTATAGTAAGTAGTAGAGAAAGTGCTAATGCCACTTTGTAAATTAGTTTCGGTTTTTAACATTCCCCAATTATCAGAAAAAGTTTCAAAAACTCTAAGTCCTTCTTGCTCTTCTGCACCTTTAGAACCATTGCTAATACTCACTTTTTTTACTTTATTGTTTTTTAAAGTAACATAATTTGTATTGGCAATTTTGTTTAAAATAATATCACTGTAGTAAAATTGACATTCACCTTTTGCAGCAGCAAGGCTTATGATTAGAATAGCTAAATATTTTTTTCGCATTTTGTTTTTTTTATTTGAAGTTGCCAAAAATAGTGGGCTAAAAGGCTATCTGCAAAAAAACAATGCCAATGTTTTGTATTACAAACTATCAAGCCCTTATTTTTAAAAAAAATTAACAAGTGAGCCACTTAAAAGAACGCAAAGAGAAAATTTGTTTAAACTGCAATGCTGCTATATATGGTAGATATTGCCACGTTTGTGGGCAGGAAAATCTTGAACCAAAAGAAAGTTTTTGGCATTTAGTTACCCATTTTTTTTTCGATCTAATTCACTTTGATGGTAAATTTTTCAGCACATTAAAGTACCTTTTATTCAAGCCAGGGTTTCTTGCTGAAGAACATTCAAAGGGTAGAAGGGCAGATTATTTACACCCAATAAGATTATACATTTTTGTTTCAGCTTTTTTCTTTTTAATAATGTTTAGTTTTTATGGCGAAAAACACCAAACAAGAAAAGAGTATTATCAAAATAAAATGGAACGCCTTGAGAATAGAAAAGAAACGATAAAAGAGATTTTACTAAAGGATACTACGGCACTAAATAGACGAAAAAAAATTGCTGATAGTTTTATTACTATCATTGATAAGGATATCGCTAACTTTAAAATAGACACACCTCGCAAACCTCTTTTTGTTTCTGACAGCATAGATTATAAAAAAGTTTACAAAGATTATGTAGCTTCAAAATCGGGTAGAAATATTAATGTGAATTTTCGTTGGTTACAAAAAATGATTGATGAAAAACAGAGTGAATATTCGTCAATAGAGGAGTTTAATAAAGCAGTTCTTGAGACTTGGCTGCACTCAATACCTAAAGGGCTTTTTATTGCATTACCTTTTTATGCATTATTTCTTATGCTATTTTATGTGAGAAATAAAAAATACAACTATGTAAATCACCTTTTGTTTTCTATCTATTTATTTAGTTTCACATTTATTCTCATTTTACTAAGTATTTGGACTGTTAGTTTGTTCAGTTTGGTTCAAATAGATATTGCAGAATTGATATCATATATTGCTATGATTGTAGCAATGCTCTACACATACAAATCTTTAAGAAACTATTATCAGCAAAGCAGAAAAAAAACAATTTTGAAATTTGTGCTACTTACATTTTCTTGCATCATCATACTTATTGTAGTTATGATATTATTGTTTTTATACACTTTTAAAACACTCTAAAATGTCTCCACAAAAATATTCTTTTCAAGATTTAATTGGAATAATGAGCGACTTGCGTGAGCAATGTCCCTGGGATAAAAAGCAAACGATTCACACTTTGAGAAGTATGACTATTGAGGAAACTTATGAGCTTGCAGACGCAGTGTTAGAAGGCAATTGGGATGATATTAAAGAAGAACTTGGTGATTTGTTATTGCATATATTATTCTATTCAAAAATTGCAAATGAGGAGGAGAGGTTTACCATTGATGAGGTAATTGATGGCATTGCAAAGAAGCTTATCAACAGGCATCCACATATTTATGGCGATGTAAAAGTGAATGATGAAAATGATGTGAAAAAGAACTGGGAAAAAATAAAAATGCAGGAAGGAAAAAAAAGTGTTTTAAGTGGGGTTCCTAATTCTATGAGTTCATTGCCAAAAGCAATCTGCATTCAAGAGAAGGCAAAAAAAGTTGGCTTTGAATGGGATAATAAAGAGGATGTTTGGAAAAAAGTTATAGAAGAAATAGATGAGTTGCAAGAAGCTGTTGAATCAAATAATCAGCAGCATATAGAAGAAGAATTTGGCGATGTAATGTTTAGCCTCATAAACTATGCACGGTTTTTGAACATTGATGCAGATGTTGCCCTTGAAAAGGTAAACAAGAAGTTTATTACACGATTTAAAAAAATGGAAGAAGTAGCTCTACAAGATGGCAAACACCTGTCAGATATGAGTTTGACAGAAATGGATGCCATTTGGAATGAGGTTAAAAAAGATATTCATTGCTAAAAAAAATAAAATATATTCTAACGGCAAAGCACAAATATTTATTTATAGTTGCATTTGTTTTATTCGCTATTTCTGTTGCTACAGAAAAGTGGAACAACAGAAAATATTTTCCTGCTACAGTTCAAGCAAATTTTCAAAAGGCAATTAATGAAAAGGAAAAAGATTTTCAATCGTTAGCAAATGATAAAGTACTATTAAAAGAATTTACGAATCCACAAAATGCAAATCCTTTAGAATCCTTACTAAATAAGCCTTATGGCGTATTTCTTTATACTCTTGATAGTTCAAGTTGTTCAACTTTAAAAGGATGGAGCAGCAACAAATATTACCTTCACGAAAATGATGTACAAGCAAATGATAGCAATTATGTTGCAAATTATGAGAATGGCTTTTTTGAGATTATAAGGACAATTATTAAAACAAATGACAAGCATTTTCTATTGGTTGGAGTTATTCCCATAAAGTGGAATTATTTTATTAAAAACAAATATTTAACATCAACGTTTGACCAGTTTAATGCACTTGAAAAATACTATGATGTAAGTCCTCGTGAAGCAACTATTTCAATAAAAAGCAGCAACAACAAAACCTTATTTTACCTAAAAAAAACACAGGCAGGCTTCTTTTTTAATTACGATTGGTTTACTATACTCACTCGTTTTTTTGCTATTATTTTCTTTCTGATTTTCATTAATCAATTAAGTGTTCAAATGCTATCGAGTTTTGGTTTTAATGTAGTCTTTACTTGGTTAACCATTGCTGTTATTGGCTTTCGTGCTGCTCTCTATTTATTTCATAAATTTATTTTCGACATCAGCAAGTTATCAATTTTTGATGCATCAGTTTATGCTTCAAATTTTTTGCATCCATCTTTGGGCGACTTACTAATCAATCTTATACTGCTTTATTGGCTCATATCTTTTTATAAAAAAAATAAGACAAAGACAATTTTAAATGATTCAAAAAATAGAAATGTAACTACATATATCAACTTGTTTTTAGTAACTCTATTCTCTTTTTTTCTAAGCAATATTTTGCAAAGTTTAGTTATTGATTCAAAAATCTCATTTGACGTAAGTAATTTCTTCAGCCTCAATTTTTTTAGTGCTATTGCCTTTGGTTCTATTGCTTTGTTATGCATTAATTTCTATCAACTTACTACGCTGTTGTTAAAAAATAAATTGTCAATCAGTAAGCAAATAATTGCGTTGGTTACCAGTTCAATTATTCTATCAATTCTTTTCAAGACGGATTTTTATTCAAGCATTTTGCTAACTATTTGGATGATTGCTTATGCTGTAATAAACCAAAAAAATATAGCTACGAGTGCGTTGGAAACTCAGCAAAAAAATTCATTTCCTTTAGTTGGTATTTTATTTTTTTCAGCATCAGTTTCTGGATTAATTATTCTGAATAATAAAACACTGGAACTAGAACAGAGAGAAAAAAATGCAGAAAAAATTTACTTGCAAAAAGATGCCACGACTGAAAATTTATTGAACATAGCAACAACGGGATTTAGTGATATTTTCTTTCAAAAAAATTTTAGCAGATTCAATAATCAGGCTATAACAGATTTTATAAAGGATAGTTTGATTGCTGAAAATTTTTCTGGTTATTTAAACAACTATGAAACAAAAATTTATCTTTTCAACAAAGATTGCAAACCCATTTTTAATAGAGATACAGTTACTGTTGACAAATGGAATAAGTACATTTCAACATCAGGAAAATCAATAGGATTGGATGGCTTATTTAGCATTAATACATCGAGTATTGGTAATAGTTATATCTATAAAAAATTGGTACTCGATAAAGACGACCAGCTTTTGTGTCAGTTATTTATTTTGTTGCATCCAAAGAAAAACAAAAGCCGAGGTGTGTTGCCAGAACTTTTTAAACAGAGTCAGGATGCTGATTTGCAACTCAATTATTCTTATGCTTTATATGATTCGGGAAAATTGATTGAACAAAATGGTAATTATAATTTTCCTATTCTTAAGGAAAATATCAATACTACATATCTTGTAAACAACGAAAATGGTGCAAGCATTTTGCAATATCAACCAACTAAATTTCAGTCAATAGTTGTTGTGAAATATTCACGCTTACTTTTGGATTTTGTTACCCTTTTTGCATATTTGTTTTTTACTTTTTTATTGATTGTTTTGGCATTGTTTATTATAGATGAACTTGCAAATTATAAACTCAATTTTAATACGCTGTCACAATTAGTGAGAATTAATATTCGCAACCAAATACGTGCTACTATTATATTCACATCATTAGTATCCTTCATTATCATTGGCGTAATTACGGTTTTATTTTTCATTAATAAGTTCAATCAGGCAAGTGAAGAAAGGCTTATAAAATCCATTAATTACTCAACGCAGGAAATTGAAAATAATATTATTAAAAAC
>JANYEP010000239.1 GCA_025363075.1 Chitinophagaceae bacterium
AAAGATACAAAGGTTTGGGTGAAATGAATGCAGACCAACTTTGGGAAACCACAATGGATCCTACTCGTAGAACATTCAAACGTGTGAATATTGATAATGCTGCCGAAGCTGATAGAGTATTTAGTATGCTAATGGGTGATGATGTGCCTCCTCGTAGAGAGTTTATTGAAACACACGCTAAGTATGCGAAGATTGATGTTTAATAATGATTAGTGATTAATTATTAATGATATTGCCCCTTGAAACAAAAGTTTTGAGGGGTTTTTGTTTTAAAGCTATCTTACAATTCAAAATTAAGCTCATCAATATCCCTTGACGAATGTTGAAGGTTTTTGGACTAATTTTTATGGTAGCGGAGTGTTGATATTTGACAGCCGAGTGTTGATATTTGATAGCCGAGTAGTAATATTTGACAGCCGAATGCAGATATTTGATAGTGGAGTGTTGATATTTGGTAGTGGAGTGTTGATATTTTAACTGTTGGTTGACCACGAATGCAAAAGAATAGCCACGAATGCACGAATAATTATGTTTTATATTCGTGCATTCGTGGCGAAAAAATCATCCTTAACCCCTTTATCAGAGTGGAATAGCAATTCGAGTAAATATTCCCCTCCTTTGGAGGGGTTAGGGGTGGTTAAATAAACATACAATGGAAATACTAACTTCTATAAACGGCATTGCCATAAAGCGAAACTTTGTAGAACATTTATCTTATAATTCAAAGCTAAAAATACTTGCGAGAGATAAACGTAAAGCTGGAATTTTGAGCGAAGTATTGTTTTGGAAGCAGGTTCGTGCGAGGCAATTTTATAATATAGATTTTGACAGGCAGAGAATAATCGGAAGTTACATTGTAGATTTTTATGTGAAAGCATTAGGTTTGGTGGTGGAAATAGATGGCATAAGTCACGAAGAAAAAATTGAATATGACGCAGCAAGACAAATGTTTTTAGAAAGTTTGGGATTGAAGGTGTTTAGGGCAACAGATGGAGATGTTAAACTGCGAATTTTAAATGTAATGGAAAACTTAGAGCAATTTATTATTAAGGAGTTTGGTGTTGGTAACAAACCATAACACTTGTTAAACAACCACCCCTAACCCCTCCAGAGGAGGGGAATTAGAAAACCAACCCCTAATTCTTCCGAGGAGGGGAACTGGAAAACCAACCCCAAATTCCTCGAGAGGAGGGGAGTTGGAAAACTGAATGTTTAAAAATGCTTGATGTTATTGATAAAAATGATAATAAATATTAATAGATAAAAAAAATACTGCTGCTCATATTCCCCTCCTTTGGAGGGGCTGGGGTGGTTAAAAAAAACAAAATGACCCTCTACAATAAACTACTGCAAGCCCAAACCGAAGAAGATGTAAAAGATGCTTACATAAAAGCATTGGGGCTAAAAGCATATAGCAAAAACCTGATAGATATACAAACCAAAGAAATATGGTTTGAGGCTAAAGATGGCTACAAACACAGCACTTACCAAATGTTTACCCAGTTGCTGCACTATGTGCAACAAGCACTAAACAATGGCGAGCAAGTGCCACCTTTTTTGTGTGTGATAGATACCAAAAAGGCAGCTATTATGAAAACTGAAAATGCACTGCCTTTATTAAACAATAAAAAGCAACCTATTAAATGGGGCAAAAGTGCCAGTGGCTACACACAAGAAGCATTGGATGTGGTGAGTGCTTACATTGGTACTTATTTAGTGAGTTTTAAAATAGAAACCCACGAAGAAGAGTTTATAAATACCATAAAAAACGCCATTAAAAGTGGCGATATTATACGCACACAAATAACGCCCAACAACTTAAAGCAGGTATTTGATAAATGGATAAAAATGATTGGGCAAGAAATAAAAGGTGTAGCCACAGAAGACTATGCCCTATTGTTTTTTGCAGATATAATGAGTGATGGCAATGTAAGCACACACGATAATTTACCAGCCGAATTGTTGCACAAAAACAATGCACCAGTATTTGCCCTAAATGGAAAAATATATGAGCTTGGCAGCAGAGAAGGCTACCGACAATTTTGGGCAATTTACGATAGACCACCCAAGCAAGAATACAGAAACTATTTGCTGGAACGTAGAGACAGCCTGATACCAATAGATGAACGAAGTTTTAAAGGGGCTTACTACACACCCTTGCACGTGGTGGACAAAGCCTACGAAAAACTGGAAGAAACATTGGGCAAAAACTGGCAGCGAGAATATATTGTTTGGGATATGTGTTGTGGTGTAGGCAACCTGGAAGTAAAGCACAGCAACCCACGAAACATTTTTATGAGTACGTTAGATGCTGCTGATGTAAATGTAATGAAAGCCACCAAAACCTGTGTAGCAGCTACGCGTTTCCAATACGATTATTTAAACGATGATATAACCGATGATGGAAAGATAGATTATAGTTTGAGTAATAAAATACCAACTGCATTGCAAGATGCTATTAAGAATGGAAAGAAGATTTTGGTATTGATGAATCCACCGTATGCGGAGGCTGGAAGCACTTTGGGAGAAGAATCAAAAGGAGAAGTCGCTAAAACAAAATTTGCTGCTACTGCAATGAGCCAATACGGCAAAGCAAGTAATGAATTATTTACACAATTTGTTGCACGTATTGCAAAAGAAATACCCACTGCATCTGTTGCAATGTTTAGTAAAATGAAATATGTAAACGCACCCAACTTTGAAAAATTTAGAGCAGTTTGGAATTCAAAATATGTAGGTGGCTTTGTGGTGCATAGCAAAGCATTTGATGGACTAAAAGGAAATTTTCCTATTGGTTTTTTGGTTTGGAAAACAAACAATCCACGTCATTTCGAAGGAGGCACGACTGAGAAATCTGTAACAAATAATAGTTCCGTCATTTCGACGAAGGAGAAATCTCACACAACAGATTTCTCGGGCAAGAACCCTCGAAATGACGAAAAACGATAACTTAAAAGTGTATAAGTTGGGTTTTTTGAAAATGTAGTTATTGAATAACTTCTAAAACTGAATCTTCATACTTCCAAAAACGCCAAAGTTTTGTATGGGTTGAATGGTAGAAACTCCAGCAGGTTTATTGGTATAGGGTGCAAAACGCCACACAAAATCTATTCGAAAAAATTTAAAAATATTGTCGAAACCTGTACCAAGTTCTACATAAGTTTTACCACGCAAAGTACGCAATTGGTATTCGCCAAAATCAATCTTATTGTAGGTTCTATTTGCTAAAGACATATTGCCAGAGACTGCTTTAAGATTCCAAAATTGTCTTGCTTTTACCTTGCGTAAAAAAGGAACAAGGTTTAGTAACTTTTTTTCAAAGTTGTGTTCTATTTGTAGTCCAATGAATTTGTCACTAAAATATTCAAATCGATTCATCAGGTTAAAGCCATTGGCATTGTAAGTGTAAAACTCGTTACCGGGATGTAGTTCAAGCAATGGAAACGGCAGGCTATCGCCATAAATTTTGCCAGCATAAATGTTGTAATTAATGCTTCCCCATCTTCTAATTCTGAACTTTTGCGATATGCTTGCATTAATTTTTTTATATTGATAACCACCATCAAATGTCCCTTTAATGCCATTACCAAACCTTAGTTCATAAATAGGTTGATTGGTTTTTATTTTGTGTACTTTACGATGGCTTACAATAGTTTTTTCGCCAGGGGCATATCTAAATCTGATAACAGTTTCGGTGTTAACAATTTTATTTTTTTCGGGCGAAAAAAATTGAGGTTTGGGCAATGGGTCAAATGTTGTGTATGTAGTGTTTATGAGGCTTCCAAGAATACTGAAACCATTATTAAAATCTTTGGTAATGGTTGTTTTATACTCTCTAAATCCAATGAATTTTTGAGGAATTCCTTTGCGTCTCAATATTTGATTAAAAACATTATCAAGTGTTGCATCATCTTCCGAGTATCTTATTCTGCCATTATCTAAATCGTTGGTGTAAGCACTTGCAACAGACCAGCCAGATTTTCTTGGAAAACGATAATTGAAACCAATTTTTTCTTTAAACATTCTATCCTTAAAACCATAAGCAACGTAACCACTCAACCTTAGGCTTTTGCTAAATTTATCTGTTGTACCCAAATCAAATCTTGCTCTTAAACCCTCGTGCCTATTGAAACTAAGCCATTTAAACCAAGGTCCAATTTCTATTGCACCAAACTTTTTATGTCCATCAACAATAAACGAAACTGTGTTGGTTAAATGTTTAAACACAGGAACCTGCTTTAAAGTATCAATCATCCAATACACTTTCTTTTCATTGGCACTTAATTCTTCGTGCCTGTTATCTGCCCAAAAACTTTTATCCTTTTCGCTTGCACTATCTGATACAATTACTTCTTTATCTACCTTGTTTTTGGCAATTTCAGTTTCTACTTCCTCGGCATCAATCCTTACATTTTTATACTGCGATGTTTTGCGTGCAATAAAGGTGAGCTTGTTTTTTTTGAGAGGAGAAACATCTATCACTACTTTGTCTTTTGCAAAAATCCATTGCCCACTGTTCATTTGCGAAAACTCTTGAATGATGCTCATTCTGTTCACAAAATTTATGTCGGCAGTTGGCGAAATATTGAGTGTTATTTTCTGTAAAGCCCAAGTTGTGCTGTGTATCCAGCATTCGCCTTCAAAAGTGTTTTCACCATCTCTCAATGGTTTAAACAATAGATGAAAAAACTTTTGTCCATTCACTCTTTGAGTGTCTGCACCTTTATAGTAGTAATATTTATCGCCCAAATAACTTATTGGGCTAATGAATTCTTTACCTAAAATATTGATGTAATCTTCATACACATTCACCTTTATGTTTACGCCACTTGCAAACTCCAAAACGCTTTCATTTTTTAAGCCGTGAGATTGCACAGCTTTCATTATTTCCCTTGATTTTTCTGGCTTTGAACTGCGGTAACAATCGCTTAAACTCTCTGTAATAAACACAGGGAGGAAAGGGCTTTTCTCAGTAAGGCTATCAATATTATCAAGTATAAAAGCAAATGGGCGAAGTAACTTTATGTTTTGAAAACTGTTTTTGTTAACGTTGTTAAGGTCAAGTTCAAGTTTATTGTATAGCTCGTAAGCATAGTTGTTATACTTGTAAGGATTGTTTTCTGGTCGGTGAGCAACAATATTTTTCCACCAGCGTAAACCACGAGTTGATTTGGTTTTAACCACCACTTCATTGCTTGCTTTTACTGATTTTAATACCAAAAAAATCTTTGAAGTATCCTTGTTTTCAGAATATGGAAGAAGTAAGTTATCGTAGCCAATATAAGAAACCACCAATGTGTCTTTTGAGGCATTGGGTTTCCGAATTTTAAAACTACCGATGCTGTCTGTAACCACACCAAAACCTGCATTTTTCCAATAAATGCTTGCAAAAGGAATCACTTCTTTGGTAAACTCGTTAGACACAGTGCCTCTCACATAGTAAACGTTTTGGGCATTGATTGATGTGTTAAAAAAAACAATAAGTAGTAAGGTACAGAGAGCCTTTGGCATATTAATAATCCGTAAAAATTGGGGCGAATATAAGGCTTTGATTTCTTTTATTTTAGCAAATTATATGACAACGATAGCGAGTTTAATTGATATGTAAATATTAGTGTAAATAATAAAATTGCTTGGCTTGTTTTTATGAGGATTGTGAGTATATCTTCGTGTCTTTGAGGTAAAAAAATATCAATGGACTTCTACATTACTGCCATCATATTGGGCTTGTGTTTATCTGCTATGGGTTTGGGTATTTTTTTGAGTATGAAAATATTCAATATTCCAGACATTACAACTGATGGAAGTTATACTTTAGGTGCTGTTGTAACAGCAGTAATGCTTATTCACCATACACCAATTTATTTTATTATTCCTGCTGTGATGCTTGCTGGTGCTGCATCAGGTTGCATAACTGCATTCATTCACACCAAGTTTAAAATTGATGCTTTACTTGCTGGAATACTTACTATGACTGCATTATACTCAATCAACCTCACAATTCTTGGACGAAGTAATCAACCATTGATAGACACAAAAAACATTTTTACAAGCATTAATTTTTTTTCAAATTCAATTTATAATTCCCTTTTAATAGTTGTTGTAATAATTGCAATCATTGCAATTGTTCTCTCCTATATTCTGAAAACAGACTTTGGGATTGCGATGAGAGCCACTGGCAACAATGCTTCTATGGTTCGTGCATTGGGAGTTAATGATAATAAAATGAAATTTTTTGGTTTGGCAATTGCAAATTCATTAACTGCTTTTGCTGGGTTTTTAGTGGCACAAAACCAGTTTTATACAGATATAAATATGGGCATTGGAATTGTTATTACAGGGCTTGGAAGTGTTTTAATTGCTGATGCTTTAAAAGGTTTGTTTAAAATAAATTCATTATCTGGACAATTAATTTTAGTGGTTGTAAGTAGCATTATTTTTCAGTTGGTATTAGCTGCTACATTATCCATTGGCGTAAATCCAAATTTGTTAAAATTGATTACGTCTTTATTTGTGTTATTAATTGTTGGATTAACAAAATTTAGAAAAGCTATTTAATGATTGAAATTAAGCATATATCAAAAACCTTCAACAAAGGAGAAGCTACAGCAGTAAAGGCTTTGAACGATGTTAGTATAAATATTAATGCCAATGATTTTGTAGTAATTGTTGGCTCAAATGGTAGTGGAAAATCAACTTTACTAAACAGTATTGCTGGTAGTTTTTTGGTAGATGAAGGAAGCATAGTGATTGATGGAAATGATGTTACCAAGCTGCAAGATTATCAAAGAACAAAATGGTTGAGTAGGGTGTTTCAAAATCCATTGCAAGGCACAGCACCAGCATTAAGTATTATAGATAATTTTAGATTAGCAGCTTTAAGAACACAAGTAAAAAATATAACAGTTGGCACATCAAATACCTTTATCAATAAAGTAAAAGATAGTATTTCAAGTTTAGGAATGGGCTTGGAAAACAAGGTGAACCAGCCTGTTGGTAGTTTGAGTGGTGGACAAAGGCAAGCACTAACTTTATTGATGAGTGTGATGGACAAAAGTAAAATTTTATTGCTTGATGAACCCACAGCAGCTCTTGACCCTAAAAGTGCTGAAATAGTTATGAATACTGCATCTAAGCTTGTTGATGAATTAAATTTAACAGCCATATTAGTTACTCATAATTTAAAAGAAGCTGTTAGCTTTGGCAATAGAATTATTCAAATGAGTGAAGGAAGTATTATTAAAGATTTGGATAGAACAGCAAAAGAAAAGTTAGGTGTGAATGATATTTTTGAATGGTTTTAGTGATAATTCAAAACTTAAAAGTCAAAAACAAAACTATTTTCAATAATCATAATTAATCTTTATTAGTCATTATAATCTGAGGTTTATGAATTTCAATAACAAAACAATCTTCATCACAGGTGCATCTCGTGGCATTGGAAAAGCAATGGCTTTAAAACTTGCAAAAGATGGTGCAAACATTATTGTTGCTGCAAAGAGTGTAGAAGAAAATAGCAAACTT
>JANYEP010000253.1 GCA_025363075.1 Chitinophagaceae bacterium
AAATTTAAAGCTGGTAAAGAGTTAAGTTCTAAAATCTAAGTGATTTAAAAGACGTCTTTTAAAAAAATCCTTCTAATATGGAAGGATTTTTTTATGTTCGCAGTTCATTAATTAAAAAACAAACAAAATACAATGGGAAGAGGTGATAAAAAAACAGCAAAAGGAAAAAGATTTAAGGGTTCATTTGGCAAGAGTCGTCCACACAAAATTGCTGTGAAAAAAGCTGAAGTAAAAGCAGCATAATTCGCAACCGTAAAAACTTATTTATCCCACTTTTTAGTGGGATTTTTTTTGTCATTACCATAAACAAAAAAGGTCGCTCTATAGCTTATCACCATAGAGCAACCTTTATTTAATACACTTAAAACACTTTCTTACTTGCCGTAATTTTGTGTCTTTCTTTGTGTTCCACTTTTTTTACTTGAGAAATGATTGTTGCCACCTTGTCCTCCAAAATGCCTTTGGTTATTGGGTTTGGCAATTGTTGATATTTGTGTGGTAACATTTTTTGCAAAAGGATGCTCTGCAATTAAAGGAATCATTTTTCCAATTACCTTTTGAATATCTTTCAATTCGCCTCTTTCTTCTGCATCGCAAAAACTTATTGAAATACCAGTATTTCCAGCACGTCCAGTTCTTCCAATTCTATGTACATAGGTTTCTGGAACATTGGGTAATTCAAAATTAAATACGTGAGATAAATCATCAATATCAATACCTCTTGCAGCAATATCTGTTGCTACTAAAACCCTAATGGTTCCATCTTTAAAATTGTTTAAAGCATTCTGTCTTGCATTTTGAGATTTGTTGCCGTGTATTGCAGCAGAATGAATATTCACTCTTTGTAAAATCTTTACCACTTTATCTGCACCGTGTTTTGTTCTTGTGAAAACCAATGCAGATTTAATATCTGGATTCTTTAACAAGTGCAATAATAAATCTGGTTTATCGGCTTTGTTTACATAGTACAAGCTTTGCTCAATAGCATCAACAGTACTCGAAACTGGCGTTACTTCTACCTTAGCAGGATTGGTTAATAATTGGTTTGCTAAACTTTGAATTTCGGGCGGCATCGTTGCACTAAAAAACAGTGTTTGACGCTTTGCAGGAAGTTTAGTAATTACTTTTTTAACATCGTTAATAAAGCCCATATCTAACATTCTATCTGCTTCGTCCAACACAAATATTTCAAGATGTCTAAGGTCGATGTAACCTTGTTGCATCAAATCTAATAAACGTCCTGGAGTTGCAATTAAAATATCAACACCTCTGCGTAAAATATTTACTTGATTAAATTGTGAAACACCACCAAAAATTACTGTGTGAGATAATCGTGTGTGCTTACCATACGCTGCAAAGCTTTCATCAATTTGAATTGCCAACTCTCTTGTTGGTGTTAAAATCAAAGTACTAATACCACGAGTTGGTGTTTTTTTTGTGTAGAGCAATTGCAAAATTGGAATAGCAAATGCTGCTGTTTTTCCTGTACCTGTTTGGGCACAACCAAGTAAGTCTCTTCCTTGTAAAACAAGGGGAATAGATTGGGCTTGAATAGGTGTTGGAGTTGTGTATCCTTCTTCGTTTAATGCCACAAGGATAGGGGCAATGAGTTCTAAATCTTTAAATGCCATTATAATGGTTTAAAAGTGTGTGAGCTGGAAAGATGTTGTATGTTCTGAATCAGCGAGGGAAAATTATTATTACAAACAAAGGGCTTACAACTTGCCTTGTTATTTTGTGAGTAGAGTGCAAATGTAGGGAATTAGAATTTAATGTTTTTTTTGACACATTAATTTATATGAGTATAAAAACAAAACTAAATTTTATAGTTATATAAATACTAATTAATTTAGCGTTAAATTTTACTTTTATGAATCAAGAAACTTTATATCAATCTGCTTATAATGGAACTAAAGGTTTTACACAGCAAGACGTTAAAACAGCTAATGCCACTGGATTTGGTGCAGCAGCTGACGATTTTATGGAACGAGGAATTGACCTCAACGAAATGCTGATACGCAACAAACCTGCTACTTATTTTTTTAGAATGAATAGTAATGCAATGGAAAGTTCTGGTATTTTCAGTGGCGATGTTTTAGTTGTGGACAGAAGTATTAAAGCAACAAATAATGCTATAATTGTTGCAGCAGTTAATGGGGAATTATTTGTTAGGCGTTATAACCAGAGTTTCAAAAAAGCAGTTTTAAGTGCCGATAATAAAAGGTTTCGAGACATTGTAATAGATGAATTTTCACAGTTTCAATGTTGGGGAATTGTTACTTATGTTATTCATCAATTGCATTAATTTATTGATGATAGCCATAGTAGATTGTAATAGTTTTTATTGTTCTTGCGAAAGATTGTTTCGACCTGATTTAGAGAACAAACCAGTTGTTGTGCTAAGCAACAATGATGGTTGCATTATTTCAAGAAGCGATGAAGCAAAAGCTTTGGGTGTTGGAATGGCTGGGCCATACTTTAAAGCAAAGCCAATTATTGAAGCAAATAATGTTGCGGTCTTTTCTTCTAATTATAATTTATATGGCGATTTAAGTTGGCGTGTGATGGAAACACTTAGAATAATGTTTAGCCAAAATAATGTAGAAGTATATAGTGTTGATGAAGCTTTTATAAATTTAGATATAATTCCATTGGAACAAATTGAAGATGTTGCACTGCAAATAAAAAATACTGTTGAACAATGGACAGGTATTAAAGTTTCTGTGGGAATTGCTGCAACAAAAGTGCTTGCAAAAGTTGCCAATAGATTATCTAAAAAAAATAAAGCAATAACAAATTGCATAATGGTTTTAAATACCAAAGAAAAAGTTGATGCTGCATTAAAACAAACTTCAATAGATGCAGTGTGGGGCATTGGTTTTAGCTATGCTGAAAAACTATTGAAATACAATATCAACACGGCTTACGACCTTAGTAAAAAAGATATTACTTGGGCTAAAAAACACTTAGGTGGCGTTATTGGCATTAGGCTTATTCAAGAATTAAAAGGCATTAGAAGCATTCAAATGAAAGATGAATTACTTAATAAAAAAATGATAATGACAACAAGAATGTTTGGTGCAGCAGTTACCGATATTAAAAGTATTAAAGAAGCTGTTGCAACATACGCATCAAGAGCTGCTGAAAAGCTAAGAAGACAAAGTTGTGCAGCTAAAACTATCAGTGTTTTTTTAGTTGCAAAACAGGAGTCTCACAACGCAAGTTTTAATAGAGGCACAACTATCAATACATATACAACATTGCCAGTAGCAACATCATTAACACATCAACTTATTAAACCAGCAATTGAACTTGTTGAACGATTATTTGAACAAGGAATGGTTTATAAAAAAGCTGGTGTAATGCTTAGTGACATTGTACTTGACACTTCTATACAAGGCAATTTATTTTTATCGGAGACTAAAAATAAAACAAGATTTTTGATGGATGTAATGGATAATATTAATTTTAGTCAAAGAGGTGATGTACTAAAATTTGCAGCATCTGGCACAACAAGAAACTGGAAAATGCAACAAAATTTTCATAGTCCTAAATACACAAGTAGATGGGATGATTTATGTGTTGTTAAATAAACCTAATCACTCTTGCCAGTTAGCATTGGCACAAAAGAAAATAGCTCAAATTTTTCTTCCTCATAAGTTCCGTCTTCATTTTTTGTAATGCGAAGCATACGTTGATTTTCGCCTTCATCAACAGGAATAACCATTACACCAGCAACCTTTAGTTGCTCCATTAATTTTGGTGGGATAAATGGTGCTGCTGCTGTAATAATTACTTTATCAAATGGTGCAAATGTTGGCAATCCTGCAAAGCCATCTCCATAGAAAAATTTAAGGTTCGGATATTTATTTTTAAAGATGAAATTCTTATTTTCATAAAACAATTTTTTTTGCCTTTCTATGGTAAAAACCCTTGCACCAATATGTGCCAGCACTGTTGCCTGATACACGCTACCAGTGCCTACTTCAAGCACTTTATGACCTCTTTGTATATTTAGTAATTGTGTTTGAAAAGCAACTGTGTAAGGCTGAGAAATTGTTTGCTCTGCTCCTATTTGCAAAGCCACATCATCATAGGCTTTTGCGTCAAAAACAGTATCAACAAAAAAATGTCGTGGAATGGTATTTATGGCATCCAGCACATTACTATCTGTTATGCCTTTTTCTTTTAAAATCTGTATTAACTGTTTTCTTCTGCCAACATCTTTAAACGTATCGGTAAATCTTTTCATCAAATCAAAAATAACTACTATGTAATTCGCAATAGTTATTGTGAAAAATATAAATTGATAATTCAATTTTCAACAAATAAAAATGCCCTGCAATTAGCAAGGCATTTTATTAAGAACAATATTTTATTTTTTTAATAGTTAGGATTTTGCGTAAGGTTAATATTAGCACCAAGCGAAGACTGGGGAATTGGGAACAATTCAGACTTATTTAACATAAAGTTCTTTGCAAAAAAATCAGCCATTTTATCTTTAATATCCCAGGAATTAGATGAATTTGCATCAAACCAATTTTTTTTGCTAGTTCCTGCGGGTGTTGATGTTGGCGAAGCTGCATAAAATGAATTTGCCCATATTGTCTTATCATCAGCAATAGTTCCATTTTTGTAATACATAGCTTTTGGTAAAGTAATTAAACCGCCATAAGGACCAACTCCAACAGGCAAAGTAGGTGCAGTACCCACCATAGCTGATAACCAATTTCGTGTTTGGTCAAGATTTGTTTTTAATAGATTCCATCTTATTAAATCATATTTTCTAATACCCTCGCCACCCAGTTCCTTACTTCTTTCTTGTGTAAGCATTGTAAAGAAATCAGTTTTACTTAAACCACTTGGTATATCAACAGTCGCATCTGGCGTTGTAATTTGTTTCCCATGCCCTCTTCTTACAACTTTATTAACTGCCTCATAAGCTGCAGTGGTTGGTCCATTCAATTCGTTTTCTGATTCTGCAAACATTAATAATACATCTGAGTAGCGAAGAATTTGCCATTTTAAGCCGGAATAATTAATAGTATAATCAGAAGCAGCAAGTGCTGGTGTAAGCCAGTCTCTTCTATACTTTCCATCATTCATTGCAATATGTGTGTTACCAGTTTTTGTTACACCATCAGCGTTAACAGTATAGGGAGCACAAACAACATCCCTCCTTAAATCCAGCGAATCAAAAAGATAAAAATAAGTTGGTAATATTAACACCGAAGCATTGCCAGTAGTGCCCATTTTAGGACCATTATAATAGCCAAGTTTTGTGTCTGCAATTGATTTTTTACCAATTCCTGTTACTTGAAACATCAATTCACCATCTGGGTCAGCGATAGCATGTGAACCAACTTGGTCTTTCCAAAGGCTTTTATAACTTGGGTTTAAGCTATGCTGATTGCTCAAGATAATATCATTACATTCATCTCTTGCAATTTGATAATAAGTTAAATAATCACTTCGTCTTTCCATAATTTTAGAAGATTGACGTAGAGAATAACCACCCATAAACAATGCAATTTTTGCTCTTAAAGCTTTAGCTGTCCCTTTAGTTAACCTTTCGTCTATTCGGTCTCCAATAGATGCCAAATCATTCCTCCAAGGCATTAGGTTTTCAGCAGTTAGTAAGTCATTTAAAATATGCACATATAAGGTATCTCTATTTACTCTAAAAGGAAATGGATTTGCCTGAGCTAAAGTATAAGCTGGTTGAAAATCCGCTGGTAAATCTCCCCAGTTTCTAATAGCCTCAAAATAAAATTGTGACCGCAGCGTTAGTACTTCTCCTAACATTCTTTGTAATTGCTTTTTTTGCTGCAAGGTACCATTTTTGTACATAGCCATTTGTGGTATCTGGTCAATGCATATATTAGCATAATCAATACCTTGAAAAAGTTGAGTCCAAGGATTTATAATCTCGGTGTTATTAGAAGTTGTAGCGTAATTATCAATTTCATATCTACCACCAATACCACTTTTAGGTCCCATTTCTTCATCATTATCAAGTGTATAATAAAGACTCAAACGAATGCCATAACCAGCATCACCTGTAAGTCTATTATATACACCAGCTAAGGCTTCTAACGTAGTGGGCACGTCCACAAATACAAAATTTGGGCCCACCTGAGTTATAGGCTGTTGGTCTAAAAATTTTTTGCAACTTGACACTCCTAAAGCAATAAAAATAATTGCAAAAAAGAGTTTTGTTTTAAAGTTTATAAGTTTCATTTTATTAATTTTTTGAATAATTAAAATCCTACATTGATACCAAAAATGATTGAACGACTTTTAGGGTACGCTGAATAATCTAAATTGGGTGTAAGTGGGTTTTTTCCAACACTCACCTCTGGATCATACCCAGTATATTTGGTAAATACTTTTAAGTTGTTTCCAGTAATATATATTCTTAATTTACTGATGTGCAATCTTGCCAAGCTTTTAAGAGGTAATGAATACCCAACAGTAATATTATTTATTCTTATAAATGAACCGTCTTCAATTGCCCAAGAATGTGTTAAAAAATCTGTTCCGTCGTGCGTTGGTTTCCAAATTTTTGCGTTTGAATTTACTGCAGCTAATTGATTTATATCAGTAATTAAATTACCGCTATTATCAATAGTTCTAAATCTATCAGACATAACTGATAAAAGATTGGCATTAGGTGTGTAATTATTGGTATTTTCGATTTTGTTGGCGTTATAAATCTGTCCTCCATAAGAAAAATTAATGAAAACACTTGCATCAAAATTTTTATAAGAAAATTGCTGATTAATACCACCCGTAAATTTAGGAGTTGGATTGCCAATGATTTTCCTGTCACTAAAATTAATAGTATCGTTACCATCTAAGTCTTTAAATTTTATATCACCTGGCTGCACAGGACGAGTGCTACTTTGAAGACTTGATATCACTACACCAGGTTTTAAAGGGTATAATCCTTTACTAAAGTCATAAGGTAAAAAATCATTAGTTGTATAGAACCCGTCTGTAACAAATCCATACATTGAGCCAACTGGCGAACCAATTTGTTCAATATAATCAGAAGGATTAGGTTTAGGAGCCCAACTTGCAGCAGGCGAAAAATATTGCATATTTCTACCTAAGGCAGTTATTTCGTTTTTATTAAATGAGATGTTGAAATTAGCATTCCAATTAAAACCATTTCTTTTTTGTATGATAGCAGCATTCACTTGAATTTCAACACCCTTATTGGTTGTTTTACCAATATTTTGCTGTTGGGTACTGTAACCATAGGTATCTGCAATGGGAACATTCAATAATAGATCACTTGAGTGATTGGTGTAATAATCCATACTAATTTCCAAACGTTTTTTAAATAAGGTTATATCAAAACCAACATTTTGGGAAATAAGCGACTCCCATTTTAATTTTTCATTAACTAACCCACTTGGAATATATGCTGTAATAGGTTGATTACCTATGCCATAATAAACAGGAGTACCACCACTATTGAGGTTTGCAAATGTGGTGAAGTATAAATAATCATCTATACGTGCATTACCATTTTCACCATAGCTTGCACGAAGCTTTAAATCATTAATAAATTTAACTTTAAAGAATTTTTCATTTGAAACTCTCCATCCAACTGACGCTGAGGGAAAATAACCCCAACGTTGTTCAGGAGCAAATTTTGAAGAACCGTCCGCTCTCAAGATAAAACTAAACATATACTTTTTGTCATATGAATACTTTAATTGTCCAAAGAATGAAGCTAAAGTTGCTCTTCTCTTAATTATAGTAGGATAACCTGTAGCCTGAATGCTATCATTAAGCGATGCGTGAACAGATGCATCAGCACCTAATCCTCTTGGAATATTAGTATATAAATTTCCATTAATTGTCGTACTTAAATCTGTTGTTTCTTCTCCAAGTAAGGCATCAATATCGTGTTTGTTATGAAAGTTTTTTAACGAATAAATCAGCACATTTGAATTAGTGAATGAAACCTTTTTTGTGCTATCAAACTCTAATATTGGCTTTTTACCATTTTGACTAAATGAATAGGGAGTTAATGAGTCACTAAATTGACGATCTTGTAGTAAACTTGTTTCATAGCCTATAGTTGATTTAAAGCTTAAGTGGCTATTTATTGTATAAACTACATTAAATGATAGATTTAGGTTATTAGTTGTTTGTTTTCTATATTCATTGTTGGCAAGTTTTATGGGATTTATAAGTAATAGCCCATTTCCTGGATCTGGATAGTCATCGTTAACATCATCTGGTGTTTCGCCTGGTTTTAGGTATGGACGATATTTGATTGATTGCCTTAATCTGCTAAATGATGCATTTTCTGTAGTAGAACCTACCGATGAAGTACCAACACCATAAACATTTTGGTTTAAATATCTAGCAGTACCTCCAATTCTAATTTTTTCAGCTAATTTATGTTCTACTCTGAAATTAAGTAAATTTTTATTAAGACCAGAATTTATAACAATATTTTTATCATTTTGGTAAGTGTAACTTCCATAATAATTTGTCTTTTTATTACCTCCACTTAAGCCAATATTGTGTTGTTGAGAAAAACCGCTAAGTGCCATTACCTTCTTTTGCCAATTAACTGGTGCTGCTTGCGTATAGTTTTCTAATGTATCCCAAGTGCTGCCATAATTTGTACGAAAAGTAGATAATCCATTAACACTAATTGCCCTTTCATATTGATTCATAACAAAATCATATGGACCTAATACATCAAGGGTTTTAGGTAACGTTTTGAATGCTACATAAGTATTATAAGTTACTCTCAATTTACCAGACTTGCCAGATTTTGTAGTAATAACAATTACACCATTCGCACCTCTTGCACCATAAATTGCGGTTGCTGCTGCATCTTTTAAAACTGTAATATCTTGCACATCCTGTAAGGCTATATTGCTTAATCCATTTTCTACAATTACACCATCAACAACATATAATGGGGAATTATCGCCTGTAATAGAGCCGCCACCACGAACCTTAATTGTAATTTGTGCATCAGGACTTCCTTCAGCACTAGTGGCAGTTACACCAGCTAATCTTCCGTTTAATGCTTCTCCAATATTTGTAACTGGAATGTCTTTTAAATCTTTAGCACCTACGGTAGAAAGTGAAGCAATAGCTTCCTTTTTCTTGATTGGATTACCATAACTGGTTTGAACCATCACCTCGCCTTCATCTTTTATATCTTCTTTTAATGCTACAGTAACATTATCTCCTGCTTTTACAGATATTTTTTTTGTAACAAATCCTGTAAAGACAATAGTTAATTGATATTCTTTGCTATCATCTGGAAGTTTAATAGTAAAATTTCCCTGAGCATCTGTTGCAGTTCCCTTTTTTGCACCAACAAGAGAAACAGTTGCAGACTGCAAAGCTTTTTGTGTAGCTTCATTAATTACTTTTCCTTTCACAGTAAGGTTCTGTGCTATGGCTGCATTACAGCAAGCGAAAGCGACAAGAACGGCAAGAATCTTCGTTAGTCTCATATTAAATCGTTATGAATTATAGATTACAAAGTTCACATTTTGCCATAAGAAATCTTTTTTTATTTGATAAAAACAAGTTCTTTTCTATGCAAACGTTATCGACTTTGTTGTAAAAAAAAGATGCAACTGCTTATAAAATTACACATTTCTTTTTTAATAGAACAAGAGAATTTGTTTTTTTGTTGCATCAACTCGCATTTCGTAACTTGCAAACGATTTCTACTTTTACTAACCAATAATATTTCATATGAGATTTGAAGCCGTTACAATTAAAGATATTGCTAAAGAATTGGGACTTTCTACTTCTACAGTTTCTCGTGCATTGCGTGATAGTTACGAAATTAGTGAAGAGACCAAAAAAGTGGTGTTGGAGTATGCCAAAAGAATTAACTATCACCCCAATCCTATTGCACTTGGATTAAAAGAAAGAAGAACGAAAAGCATAGGAGTCATTGTGTGTGAAATTGCTAATAGTTTTTTCTCGCAAGCTATCAATGGCATTGAATCTGTGGCTTACAGCAAGGGATATAATGTAATGATTTCTCAAAGCCACGAATCGGTAGAAAGAGAAATGTTTCACCTGCAATATTTGGCTTCACGTTCCATTGATGGATTACTAATTTCAGTTTCAACCGAAACAAAAGATTTTTCCTTTTTGCACGATTTAAAACGTAGAGGAATGCCTATTGTTTTTTATGACAGATCGGTGCCAGAAATTGATACACATAAAGTTGTTGTTGATAATGTTCAAAGTGCTTTTGAAGCTACTAAACATTTGATAAAAAAAGGGCATAGACGCATTGCACATATTGCCAACGCAGAAAATCTTTTAATTACCCAGGAAAGGATGCAAGGGTATTTAAAAGCTCTTGCAAGTTTTGGAATTACACCAGATGAAAAACTTATTAAACACTGTCCACACGGGGGTTTGGTGCAAAGCGAAGTTGATGATGTAATGAATCAATTATACAAATTAAAAGAAAAACCTACTGCTATTTTTGCTTCTGCAGATAAGCTTACTACAAATACTTTACGCTACTTAAATGCCAAAAAGAAAAGAGTGCCGCAGGATATGGCTTTAGTTGGGTTTTCCAATTCTGACTTAACAGAAATGTTAAATCCACCATTAACTATTATTCGCCAACCTGCATTTGAAATGGGGCAACAAGCAATGCAATTGCTACTTGAAATGGTTGAAAGCAAAAGACCAGTTACAGATTTTAAAACTGTGAAGTTGAATGCTGAATTAATTTCAAGATCTTCTGTATAAATTATTAAAAAAGTAATGCTCAATATTCACACGTTTATTTTATCATCTTTTCTCACATTGATACATCCTTTTTTTGTGAGTGTGATAGATATGAAACACAATGCAAAAGATAAAAATTTAGAAATAAGTGTTAGGGTTTTTACAGATGATGTTGAGGCTATTCTAAAGAAAAATTATCACAATGCTGTGGATTTGTCAAAGAGTACAAACAATGCAGAAGTAAATAAAAACATTGCTCAGTATGTTCAGTCAAAATTGGCTATAAGCATTGATGGAAAGGGAAAATCGTTGCACTATATTGGCTATGAAATACAAAAAGAAAGCACTTGGATTTATGTAGAAATAAATGATGTAGCTACCATAAAAAAGATGAACATTAATTGTAGTTTACTCTTCGATTATCAAGATAAACAAACCAATATATTTAATGTAAAAGCCAATGGCACTGAGAAGAATTACAAACTTGATTATCCAAAAAGCAGTGTAGAATTTGTTTGGTAATGGCGAGTAAAAATCTATATATAAAATCACTAAATATTCAATATGCTTGACCCACGTTATCCTATTGGGAAATATGAACCACAGCCATTTTCTCAAAAGCAAAAGGAAGAATGGTTTGCCGATATCCAATATTTACCAAATGAGTTAGAAGCATCTATTTTAAATTTAGATAAAATGCAACTTGATACTCCATACAGAGAAGGTGGATGGACTTTGATGCAAGTAGTGCATCACGTTGCAGACAGTCATATGAATGCTTTAATACGCTTCAAACTGTGCTTAACCGAAGACAACCCAACCATAAAACCATATTTGGAAAATGAATGGGCAAAGTTGGATGATGTAAAAAATGTGCCTATCAATGTTTCTCTCACCATTTTATTTGGTATTCATTTACGTTGGTTAGCTACAATAAAAAATTTGCAAGATGAAGATTGGAACAGAACTGTTATGCATCCAGAACATAATAAACAAATGACACTTTGGTATTTGCTTGGAATGTATGCCTGGCACGGTAAACATCATACTGCACATATTAAAATGTTAAGAGAAAACAAGAATTGGTAATTTTTTTAGATCTTACTTTATTATATGCAATCAAAAGCAGCAACACCTCAGGAATATATTGACTCACTACCAAATGAGAGAAAGGTAATTATTTTGGCTATTCGCAATGCAATAAAAGACAATTTGCCCAAAGGATTTGAAGAAAGAATGGGCTATGGAATGTTGGCTTATGTAGTGCCTCATTCTATTTATCCAAAAGGCTATCACTGCGACCCAAAACTACCATTAGGTCTTATAATGTAGCATCACAAAAAAATCATATCGCTATTTATCATATGGGGCTATATGGTGCAAACCCTTTGCACGATTGGTTTGTGACTGAATGGAAAAATCATTCTTCAAAAAAATTAGATATGGGTAAATGCTGTGTTAGGTTTAAAAAAGCAGAGGATGTACCATTAAAATTGATTGAAGAATTAGCCACAAAATTAACACCAGAAAAATGGATAGGGATTTATGAAAAAATGTTAAACAGATAATAAAATACAGTTCGTTAAACTTTTCATTTATAAAAGTATCTACAAAATACAACTGTCAATGCTTAATCACGAGGATAAACAATTATTAATTCAATTTAAAGAAACGCACAGTAAAGAAGTAGCGTTTACTGCTATTATAAAAAAGTATCAGGAAAAATTGTATTGGCATATCAGGCGTATGGTTGTTGAACACGAAGACGCAAATGATGTATTGCAAAATATGTTTATCAAAGTGTGGAAAGGTCTTGAAAATTTTAGAGAGGATAGCCAACTTTACACTTGGCTTTATAGAATTGCAACCAATGAAAGCCTTACATTTTTGGAACAACAAAAAAGAAGATCATCCGTTAGCATTGATGAGGAAGATAGTGGTTTAAGCAATAAAGTAAAAGCAAGTGAAGGTTTTGATGCAAACAGGCTGGAATGGAAATTACAACTTGCAATTCAAAAATTGCCAGAGAAACAAAGAATAGTTTTTAATTTGCGATACTACGACGAACTTCCCTACGAAGAAATGAGTAGAATTTTAGAAACAAGTGAAGGTGCTTTAAAAGCAAGCTATCATCACGCAGCAAAAAAAGTTGAAGAATTTATTAAAAATCATTAAACCTAATAAAATTTAAGTTGTCCTTTAAAAGGTTATGAAAAGTGAGCATAACATATTAAATCAATTAACACCCGAAAACGCTAATCCATATTCAACTCCTGTTGGATATTTTGAGGGTTTGCCGTGTTCAATTTTGAATAAAATAAATTCAAGAGAAGCTAGTTATTGTATTCCTACAGATTATTTCAACCACCTTTCTTCGCAAATACTTCAAAAAATTAAAGAAGATGAGATTGTTGATGAGTTGGAGTTGATTGCCCCATTATTGGTTGCACTTAAAAAAGAAAATGTTTACAGTGTTCCTTCTAAATATTTTGAGACAATAAAACCAGATTTACTTCACAAAAAAACTAAAGTTGTAAGTTTAAAATGGATTAAATATGCTGTAGCAGCAAGTGTTTTAGGTGCTGTTTCAATTGGTATTTTAATAAATAACAATAGTGATAAGAAATTGCAAATTGCCTCATATCAACAGACAATTAAAACTAATGTTGAACAGGGTTTAACTAGTATGAGCGATGATGAATTAACAAAAAATTTGGATGAGACTAAAACAATTTCCGATAACATTATTGATGAAGTTGCCGTTTCTCCTTGGCAAAATTTGAGTGATTTGAATGAGGAAATTCAAGTGCTTAGCGATGATGAAATGAGGGATTATATAAAAGAAAATAATATTGAAGAAATTGAGAGGCTATCTCCAAACTCATAAAATAATGAAAATGAAAAATATTTTTTTAATTGGTTTAATTCTTTTTTCGGCAAATACTTTTGCCCAAGAAGGTACTGAAACGCCTGTTAACAATGAAAATAGAGTTAAGATTGCTCAAAATATTGATGCATTAAAAATAGCATACATAACAAGAGAATTGAATTTATCTCCAGAGGAAGCTCAAAAATTTTGGCCTGTTTATAATAACTATACCAACGAATTAAAAAAAGCAAAAAATGAATTAAAACAGGATGAAGTATCTTTTGAAGAAAAGAAAGTTGGCATAATGAAAAAATACAAAGAAGAATTTAAAAAGCTTCTTAACAATGATTCAAGAGTTAATAAATGCTTTAAAGCCGAACCAGAATTTCATAAACTGTTAAAAGCAGAATGGATGAGAAGACGTGGTTTACAGCCTCAAAATCGTCAACAAGGTGGTAAACAACTTATGCAACCTGGTAAAGGTGATAATGATAAGCAAAGACCTCAAAGAAATGAACATTCGCCAGCACAAGGAGGATCGCATAATAGAGGAGAACGACCACATATTAACTGATAAAATTATAAGATTTTTTTAATAAAAAGCCCTTTCAATGTAAACAAACTTGAAAGGGCTTTTTTTATATTTTTATGCGTAATTTTTATTCTTTTACTGGAGCAACGGGTGCAGCATTTTCAGGTTTTGCAGCCTCACGTTGAGCTTTTTGAATTCGTTGAAATGCTTTCAATTTTGCCTCACCCACAAGTTCTTTTAGTTTGGCATTTTTCTCGTCACTAACTTCTTTAAGTTTTGTTTTTTTTGCGTCTTCAGCAAGAGTTGTGTTATTTTTAACTTCCTTACCTTTCTTAGAAGCATCATCTAAAATTTCTCTTGCTTTTGCTTGCTGTTCTGCCGTAAAATCAGAGTTTTGAAATGCTTGAACCAATTCTGCTTCTCTTTTAGCTTTTGCGGCTTCTTTCTCTTCTTTCGACATTTTTTTCTCTTGTTGCATTGGAGCTTTTTCTGAATTGGAAACTTGTGCTTGAGTAACAAGATTCATTGCACTAATTGCAAGTGCTGTTACAAATAATTTTTTCATTTTTTTGTTTTAATTGTTTTTGATAATTTTTAGTAATAAGCAAACTAAATGCCAATTTGATTTGCTGAATTTTAGAAACTGTTAAATATTATAAAATAGTGCCTTAGAGTACTATTAATTAATAAAATAAAACCCCTCACCTTTTGTAAGGTGAAGGGTTTTATGAAACTAATAATATCTACAAAATTTATTCAACTATTAATTTTTTGGTTTTCTTGCCTTCATTTGTAATAATGTTAACAAGATATAACCCTTTACTTAAATTACTGATGTCAAGTTTGTTTGAACCTAAACTTAGTGTTTGAACTTTAACTTGTTTTCCAAATAAATCAGTAACAATTATTTGTCCACCTGACTGAACATATTGTGTTACAATAGTTACAGACCCTTTTGCAGGGTTAGGAGAAAGAGTAAAGTCAACTTCAGTTTGTGATTCAATTTGCTGAACGCCTCTTGAATTTGGACAGTTAACAACAGTTAATGTTACAGATCTGCTATTGCTACATCCATTTGCATTTGTGAAAGCATATTTAATAGTGCTTGTTCCAAATGCAGCTAATTGAATTACAGCTAAAGTTCCAGTGCTATCAGTTGCAGTTAATACTCCAGGAACGCTACTTGTCCAATGACTAGTTCCTGAACCAGAACCTGTTGCTGGATAACCTACAACTACAAACTTGTTAGGTATACCGCTTCTGTTTAAACAATATCCACCACCTGGTCCATTTTGAGGATTAGGAGTGCCAGCAGCATATTGCATACCTGGTACACCTGGTATTGGATTTACAGTAAGGTTTTTAGTAACAGTTTTGCTGCAACCATAAACATTAGATAATTTATACAAAATTACTGCAGGATATGAAGTACCAGCACCATATGTACCTGTTACTAAACCCGTAGAAGCATTAACACTAGCGGCATTATTTGCACTACCCCAAACACCACCAGATGTTGCATCTGACAATTGTAGCGTTGCACCAATACAAAGGCTAGTTATACTACCAGCAGAAGTAATAGCTGCTGGTACAGTTTGTTCTGCAACTACATAAACCACAGAAGAACTGTTACTACAACCATTTGAGCCATATATTCTATAGCTAATCACAGTGCTACCATTTTTGAACGTATTCACTAAACCACTTACGTTAATTTTTGCAACTGTCGTATCGCTACTACTCCAAGCTCCTCCAGTTGTAGAATCTTTCAAGAAGTTAGATGTTCCTACAGTACAGTTTGTAGTAGTACCAGTAATTGCTTTAGGAGCAGCTAATGTAGCACCAGCAGTAATAGTCATTTGAATGCTGTTGCTATTTGATGTAGAAGCTGTTTGACAAACATTAGAAGTCGTCATAACACAATATATAACATCACCATTTTGTAGTAAAGTTGTAAGATATGCATTACTTGATCCATTTTGTTTGCTAACATTATTTACAAAGAAATTATAAGTTGGATTTGTACCACCATTTGTAGCCGTTGCAAAGAAAGCAACATTAGTTCCAGCACAAGCTGTTGTTGAACTTGATTGTAAACTAACAGATGGTGTTAAAGTTGTAATAACAGAAACTGTAGCACTGCCATTCATTGGAGTTGAACAACCAGCATTTGATGCAGTTATTGTATATGTTCCAGCAGCGGTTTGATTACCATAACTTAATACACTTCCTGTTCCAGAGATTGAAGAAGAAGTACTACCAGTAACTAATTGATAAGTATAGCCACTTTGTGAGTTAGATAATCCAACAGGAACACCATCACCTGGGAATGAACAATATGAACCTCCGCCAGTTACATTGTAAACAGTTGCAGGATTGTAAACAGTAACAGTTGCAGTTGCTGGAGTGCCAGCACATGCACTTGACCCTGGTCCAACCGCAGTAACGCTAAATGTAACAGTTGTTGTGCTAGAAGCATTTGTTAAAGTTCCACTTATGAATGAATTGCCACTTGCAGCAATACCAGTTGCAGCACTTGTATTGTTTCTTGACCAAGTGTAAGTTGTTCCAGAAACGCTGTTTGTAGTACCTAAAGTAATTGGATTAATTGCACTACCAGAGCAAATGTTTTGAGCTGCTGGTGAAGCTGTAGCCAATGGCGTAGGATTTACAGTAACTGTTGATGTTACTGAAGATCCAGCACAAGATTGTGAGCCACTACCGTTAGCTGTAATTGTGAATGTAACAGTAATTGGAGCAGCTGTTGTATTTACTAAGTTTCCAGAAACATCTCCAGTTCCACTAGCACCAATAGTTCCACTAATATCACTTGTGTGATCTCTCGTCCAAGATAAGATTGCTGTATTATCATTAGGTGATGATAATACAATATCACTAATTGAAGTACCTGAACAAACAGTTTGGCTAGCAATACTTCTTGAAGCTGTAGGAATAGCTTGAATATCAACAGTCGCAGAAGTTGAACTAGCAGTACAACCATTGAAGCTAATATTTGCACTGTAGCTGTAATTTCCTGGTGTATTGTAAGCATAAACAGATTGTTGACTACCTCCTGTATAAGCTGAAGTATGCCCAGCATTCAAATATAATCCAGCTGTTGGTGCCCAAACAAATGTAGGTTGTAATGTATAGTACACTTTAACATACCAATTTTTAATAGCACCTGTATCACCTGCACCATAGTCTCTTGCAATTAATTTCCAAGTACCATTTGGCGTACTAAATAAATCACTAAATAATGTGGTATTTGATTTAAATGCTGGAGTACCAACATTATTGTTCGCATCTGGAGCATAAACACCAACGATACCACCAGGTGTAGAATCTGCAGGCAAAAATTGTGTATTAGGGTCAGCATCTGAACTAAATACAGCATAGTTATTCACATCGCCATAATTATCAGTTGCATCACCAGCTAAGAATGCCAAATTCAATATTTTGCCATTAGGAGCTTTTACATTAATTCCTAAATCACCAGTGAAAGTGTGAGTAATTTTCATTCCAACTTCAACTTTAGTTACTAAAGCACCAGTTGGTACGCTATTCATAATTAAATCAGTATTTACACCACCTAAACCATTAACACCATTTGTTCCAGTACCATCTGGTATAGAAACACTGATAGCACCAGAACCTGTTGTTTGGTTTCCTGTTGCAGCTGTATAATTTGCAGTTAATTGTTGCACCCCATTTTGACAAATAGATGAACTTGTTGGAGATAAACTAACAACACCTGGAGAAGCTTTAACTACTACAGTTGCAGTTGTTGCAATACCAGCACAACCATTTCCTCCAGTAGCATTAGCAGTATAAGTTAATGTTTCTGAAATAGTTGAGGTAGATGCAAAAGAACCAGAGATACTGTTTGTGCCAGTAGTAGCACCACTAACAGCAGCATTATTTCCTGTTCTAGTCCAACTGTAAGTTGTACCTGCAACACTATTACTATTTCCTAAAACAATTGTAGTTATAGCGTCTCCACTACAAACAGTTTGAGTTGATGGTGAAGCAGTTGTTATTGGTTGATCTAAAGTATTTAAACTACCAGAAGTTGAAGCAGAACCACCACCATTTGTAACTGTGATTACTCCACTAGGAATTGCAGTAGGAATGGTGATTGTTAATTGAGTTGATGAATTTACAGTAAATACACAACTAGCCGAACCAATTGTTACGCTATTTATACCATAAAAGTTGGTACCAGTAATTGTATATACTGAACCTTCGCAAGCACTAGTTGGGTTAGGCTCATTTACAGTTGGAGCTGGAGGAGGGTCTAATTCACCAATTAAAACATCTGTACTTGCACCAGTAGATAAACTAATACCAGTAGATGAAGAAGATGTAGCACTTGGGTTAGTAGTTGCACTTCTTAAAGACCAACCACCGCCATAAACTGAATCTGCAATTAAGTAATTAGCATTACTTGTATTACCTACAAGGTTTCCACTAACATAATTAAATGTTGGCGTAATTGAAGTAAAGCCAGTAACACCACTGTTAGAAAGGGTGTATTTTCTTGCAAGATAGTTAGTTAGGCTAATTCCAGAACGTAAATATCCTAAAGCAGCAGGAGCCCCAGCAGTTGTTTTTGCTGAAACTTTACCACCACTATTTGTAGAACCTCCAACAAAACTCATTGAAACTGGGGTATAATTTGAAGCATCTCCAATTTCAAAAGATTTGCTTGAAGTTGCACTACCAATAGTTTTTTCTAACGTTCCATTAATATAATTGCTACTATTTGCATTGGCAATAGCAGCACTCAATCCTAATGTTAATTTATTAGAACCAGTTGCAATTTTACCATTTGTAAGAGTTAAAAAATTATTGACAGTAGTATTACCATTGATAGTTGCTCCATTAGCATTATTTAATGTTAAATTACCGTATGTAAGTGCTGATGAAATAGTTTGAGCAGCAGTACCATTATATAAAACAGTACTCGCATTATCAAATGTGTAATTAGCAAACCCACTAGGAAAATTACTATTACCAACACCACCTGTAGCACCACTTAAAGTTAATGAACTATTAGAACCCAAGCTAAATGTACCACTACCACTTTGAGTTCTATTTAATTGTGTACCATTAGCAATAATTACAGATGCTCCATTACTGATTATAAAGTCATTAACTATACCAGCCATTTGAGAGTTTGTAGTCATTGTATCTGTGAATGTAACTGTTGGAGTGTTACTACTACCAATTTGTACATTACCTAATCCATAAGTAGCAGGGTTAGCTGATGTAGCAGAAGAATTAAGTGTAACTGTCTGGCTAACAGGAGCATCAAACACAAAATTGATTAAATTACCAAAGTTTAAGAATGATTGAGGGCCAAACACAACATCACCTTTTAAATAAATTGGCCCTAAAGTAGAACCTCCAGTACCTAAAGCAGCTGTTCTGTTACCAGTTTCACCCATAGATACTTTACCCTCAACAGTGATTACACCTGGACCACTAACAAGGTAAACCGCATCTCCGGTTACTGTAGTACTCGCAGTTCTATTAACAGCAACAGTTGCATTACCACTTATATCAAAGCTATTGCTTTGAGTAAAAACGAATAATGTTTGAACAGCAGTACCAGTAAGTGTTTGATTAATATCCAAATTATGTATTGCTACAGGAGATTTTAAATATAAATAACAAGTTGTTGTAATAGGAACTGCCGCATTTATTTGAACATCTTCACAGGCATTAGGAGTATGTCCTAAACTCCAGTTTGAAGAATTTAGCCAGTTGTTACCAGTACCTGTAAATAAAGTTCCTATGTAACTATTCGTCGTGTAACCACTACAACTCGATGTACTTGTAGAAGTTGAAGTTGTAGCACTATTAGAACCACCAGCATTATATGCTTCTACTTTAAAATAGTAAGCAGTAGAAGCTTTTAAGTTGCCAATTAGAGTATTGGTAACATTAGCTCCAGTAGATGTTCTATAAACCCAATCTGTACCATTTAATGAAGAATAAACGTTGTAACCAAGTTCAGTAGAAGAATTGTCTGTCCAATTTACTTGTAATGAATAAGCCGTAGGAATACTAGCGGTAACTGGTGCAGGTGCAGCAGGTGCAGCAGGAGTAACATCTAAGGTAATTTCATCTAAAAACAAGAATAAACCGCCTTGAGCACTTGATGGAGAATTACAATAGAAACCTACATAATATGTACCAGTTGTTGGTGGTGTAAATGTAGCAGCTTGTAAAACAGCAGCAGTATTGCTTAAACCAGCAGCATCAAATATTTTATTTGCATTTGTTTTAATAGCAGATGATTGAGACGCACCATAATAGATTTGCAAGTTTTCACCACCATTTGTTAATGCATTTTGTAAGAAACTCAATGTATAACTTTGACCTGCAACAAGTTGCACCCCTGGCATAAATGCCCAGTCATTTGCAGCAACGGTAGTTGTAGTTGAATTTGCTGAATATCTCAATGCTCTTGGATTTGTTAATCCACTTACACGGCTATCAATATTACTTGAAGTCCAAGTGATACCATCTCCATTAGCATCTTCTACTAACCAACAAGTTGGTAAAGCACTTGATATCGTTGCATCAAAATTTTGATAAACAGGTACATTAACAGCACCACAACCAGTAGTAACATTACCTGTTACATAGCTACTATAACAACCATTATTAGAACGAATTCTGTAATAATATTTTGTATTAAAGTTCAAGCCACTAACACTTTTCGATAATTGGTTTATGCTAAATGGAGAACCACTAACAGGACTACTATAAGCAGCATCAGTTGTAACTTCTAAACTATATGTCACACTATTTGCACCACCACCTGAAGGAGCACCCCAAGCAAAATTGATTGAGTTACCAGTTGAATTTCCTACAGGAGTTGCTGTTACACTTGTTGGTATATTACTACAAGTTGTAAATGTATAAGTAAGTGGATTTGTTGTGTTGTATAATGGACCTCCAGAGCAGCCACCACCATTGTATGCAAATACAGTTACAGTATAGGTAGTATTACCAGTTAAACCTGTGATTGATACACTACTACTAGATGATACTTGTAAAATTGTACCACTAAACCCAGCTCCTGCTGTATATGTAGTACCATTTTGAGGCACACCACTTAATGCAGAAGTAGCGTAAACTACCAAGTAACCAGATGGTGAACCACTTGCAAAAGAGAAGGTACCATTTAAAGTTGAAGTAGTTGTTGATGAAGCTACAAAACTAGTAGCTTGTGCAGATGGTGTAGTACAAGGATTAGCAGTTACAACAGTAAAACTTCCTGCACTTACGCTATTACCACAAGCATCTGTAATTGCAATTGACACTGTTCCGTTACTAATTGAAGGAACTGTTGCAACTACTTCTGTTGAGTTTGTGATAGTGAATGTTGCAGTAGTACCACCGAAAGTTACAGCAGTTGCACCGCTTAAATTAGTACCACTAATTGTAACTTGATCACCAGTTGAACCTGTAGAAATTGATTTAGAAGTATATGTTCCAGGAGATTTTCTGTCAAGCGTTCCTGTACTTGTACCAGTTCCAAAACTATTGGTTACAGATACAGTACTATTTGATGGATTTGTAGAATTACTAACTGTAGCAGTTATTTGAGACGTGCTAACAACTGTGTAAGATGCATTTAAACCAGCTAAACTCACGGCTGTTGCTCCAGTAAAATCAGCACCATTAATGGTAACTGTAGCACCAGGGCAAGCACTACTTGGTGAGAAGCTTGTAATTTTTGGAATGTATATAAATTCGTCTGCACCAATATCTGGAGCATTTGTGCTTCTTGTATCTCCATCAAAGTCTGTAGTTACAGACGCAATAAAAGTACCAGCATTACTTAAAGAAGCATTTGCAGCTACTGATTGTAAATGATAATCTGTTGATGAAACAAAAGTTGGATTTAAAATTACAGAATTAACATCTTTACCTGTTAGAGCCTGTATTGCTGGTATAGTAGATGCAGCTGTTTGTGAAGCTGTATAAACATTTATATTAGCCAAATGAGAATAATAAGAATTGTAGTCGCAATTGCTTAATACATTCACTGCAGACAAGCAAGCTAATGCATATGCGTTACCACCACCATTTGCAACGCATCTAAAAATATTATTTCTAATATCAATAGAATTTGCAAGCGTAGGACCACTAATAAATAGTGCAGCAGTTACAGCACTTGAGTTGCTTAAAGAAGACGTTAAGTTAAATGTGTTGTTATAAAATTTATAACCGCCATTTACACTAGCACAGTTAATACCGTAGCAAGAAAATGAGTTAGAAATACCAACTGCCCACACATCGCCAATAAAGTTATTGAAAACAGCTATGTTAGGACTAGCAGCACTTGAGTTCAAAGTTATACCACGTGCAGACGATGCAGTACTGTACTGATATACTTTAGCAATATTATTATTATAGATATTGCCATTTAAACTACCATTTAATACCTGAATACCGTGTACTTGAGTGGTAGCTGCGGCAGTATTGGCTACATTAAATGTATTGTTAAAAATATTAAAGCCTGATTGTGCAGAACAATAAATACCATTTAAGAAAGCACTATCTACATTATTTTTGCTAATAGACACGTTTACATCTGGTGAAGCTGTAGTTCCCAATAAAAGTATGTTATAGTTTGCACGCCCTACTCTATTATTTGTGTAAGTGTTGTTACTGTTAGGCGTAGGCGACGCTCCGCCTAAACTAGTGCTTGAACCACTAATAATACAAGCGAAATTATTTACTGTACTACTTTGTGTAAGGTTACAGTTTTTAATTGTATTACTAGTAGCACCATTACCACTAATTGAACCTACCCAAATACCTACGACACTTCCACCTGTGCTTGAATTTAAAATTGTTAAATCTCTAGATGAGGTACCATTGTTACTACCATCTATAGTCACATTATCAGCACCTGCGAACTTAATTAAAGCACCATTAATAGTACCACCAATTGTAGGTGTTGTACTCGCTGCTGGTTTAATGTTAATGCTCGTGTAACTTGCACTACCAGTAGCACTACTATTTAAACTAGCAGTTGCTATTTCCGTAGTACTTGATGTAACACTAATAGCTATTACACCCGTGTAATAACCATTGTTAATAGAGTCGAAAGCAGATTTTAAAGTTGTGTGTGTGAGAGGTGTGCCACTACCTGTACCCCCAGAAGACGTAACACTAATTTGTGCATTTACCGAAAATGAGAATGCCAAGATGAACATTGCTAAAAACCACTTGACAAATAGTCGTGATTTGATGTTACTTACTTTGGCTTCTGGTGGATTAGTTGTAAAACTATTTGTTACAACTGATTCCGTACTCTTAAGAAAAGTGTAGTTTTTCTTTCTCATAATTACAGATTGATTTGTGAATAAAAATATTAAAAGTTATAATATAAAAAATTACTTATACGCTTAAAACTCGCTCTGTTCAACAGTTTCAGCATAATTACTGATTTTGCTTTGGCAAAAAAATTTTGTTAAATTTATGTTAAAAAATAAAACTAATTAAATTCTTTTGGAGATGCAATATAATGATTTTGTCATTCCAACCAAAAAAAATTTTTTTTTAAAAAAAAAATATTAAATTGCATTTTCATTAAAAAAAATTAACATTTATGAAGAAGAAAATTACCTGCTTACTGATGTTGTTCTGTATCTACTATGGTTCTACAAAAGCTCAGTTTTTTAACTATGTAAGTACTAGTGCGTCTTCAGAAGATGCGTTTTACGTAGACCTTGCTCAAAAAGGTACAAAAGTTACTACAAATTATACAGGTGGTGTGCTTAATGCTGCTACAGCTACAAGTCAAAATTCAACTGTTCAGAACATTGGTTTTACTTTCAGTTTTGCTGGCGTTAGCTATACACAATTTACTTTAAACACAAATGGATTTATTAAGTTAGGAAACGATACTGTAACACGCACCGAATCTACTGATGTATTGTTTAGCACAGACCCTAGTGCAACAAATGTTATATATGCTTTTAACGGAAATTTGCAACCCACATCAAGTAGCGAGTATAGAGTTTACACCGATGGTGCAGCTGGTTCAAGAACTTGCACAATTCAGTTTAAGGCAGTTGCAGATAGTGGTTGTCCTGATTGTAGCCCGTCATCATCACCTCAATATGATAATGTTGAATTTCAAATTATTCTATTTGAAACTTCTAACAATATAGATTTCATTTATGGTGGATTTACTGCAAACCTTAATCCTGCGGGTTTTGTACCCTATAATTGTGGATTAAAATCCAACAGCAAGGCTAATTCAGTTAATGCTACAAAATCATCACAAACACAATATACAAATGTGGCATTTGTAGATGGTGCTTACACAGGAAATAGATTTAATACCAGAAATAATTTATTACCATCATTAGGCTTTACTATTCACTGGGTTCCAATATTAATTAAGAACAATAATGTAAAACTTTTAAATGAATACATCATTGGCAAAGTTCCAAAGCAATATGACCACGAAATGAAAGTGAATGTAAGAAATATTGGAGCCACATCTTTAACCAATTTCCCAATAACTGTAACTGTTTCTGGTGCTAACTCACAAGTTTATAATCAAACAATTGCATCTCTTGCTTCTGGTGCAAAAGCAACAATAACAATACCTGCAATTAGCTGGCAAAATGCTGGTAAAAATACAATTGCAGTATCTATACCAAACGACGATGATAATAGTGATAATTTAGATACAGTTTATCAAACCGTAACTCCGCTTACAATTGGGTATTGTACTGATTCCATTTTTGGTGGAAGAGTTGGTAACACTACTAATTCAATAGATTTAGGAACGAGATTTCATATTCCAGGTGCATCCAATAAAATTACCAGTGTTACCGCATATATTGATACTCCAGGTAGATTATATAGAATTTATGTTTATGGGGTAAATGCAGATACTCCAAAGGTTAAGCTTAGCAATATGGCTACCAACCTTACAAGTGTTGCAGGAAAAAATGTTTATACTTTTGCCACGCCTTTGACTGTCCCAAGTGACTTTGTGGTTGTAGTTACGCAATTAAGTGTTAACACATCTGTGCGTTTAGGATATCAATATGAAGACCCAATAAGAGATAAAACATTTTATTTTAGAATACCACAAGGTTCATCCGTTGGGGCATCATCCAGTTGGTCTGATTTTGCTCCTGGCAACCCCTTTAAACTAATGGTAGATGTCACAATGCTCAATGCTTTTCTACCTGTTAAATTAGTTAGTTTTACTGCACACAAGGATGGTAGAAATAATGTACTAAATTGGCAAACAGCATCCGAAATAAACAATCTTGGTTTTGAAATACAAAGAAGTGCAGACGGAACTGATTTCACTAAAATAGATTTTGTAAATGCAAAAGGTGATAATAAAACCATTGCCAATTATATGTTTTATGATGTACATCCATTAACTGGTAATAATTATTACAGATTACGTCAATTAGATAAAGATGGTAATGAAAGTTTATCCGAAATTGTTCAAATTAAAAATGCTATAGTTGAAAAATCTGAAATCGCTAGCGTTTACCCTAACCCTACATCAGATAATGTTAGTGTAGTTTTAACAAGTATTCAAAAAGAAAAATACACTATTAAAGTAACTGATATTTATGGTAGAACTCTTAAACAAGATAGTTATCAGGCACAACAAGGAAGCAACAAAATAAACATCAACTCATCTTCATTTGCAGCAGGTACATATTTTGTAAAAATATTAAGCGAAAGCAATGAAACTATTGCTACTACTAAGTTTGTGAAACAATAGAAAATAATCATTTAATGATTTTAACAAAAAATGCTGACTTTACAGTCAGCATTTTTTGTTATTAAAATTTCAGCAAAAAAATAAAAATTACTGGCACACGTCTTTAATTACTTTTCCAACGCAACCACTTGGCATTTGTATCTTCAATAATGCTGCTAATGTAGCTGCAATATCTGTCATATAAACTTCACTGAAACTACTACCCTGCTTGATATTACATCCATACCATAGCAAAGGAATATGTGCATCGTAAGGATTCCATAAACCGTGTGTTGTACCAGTTTTCATTCCATCTATATAACCAGGTTTTAGAATAAATTGTATATCCCCACTCCTACTTGAATTGTAACCATTCGATAACATTTCTTTCACCGTTTTATTCATTGGTTCTTCAATCAACTCTTTTAGTTCAAAAGCATTTGCAACAGCGTCATATTTTTTCAAATATTTTATTATCCATTGAGAAATTTTTTCTTCGTCTAATTTTAAAGAATCAATTGCAGGATGGTTAAGTGTCAATTGATAATTCATTGTAGCAACAATAGTTTTATTGATACCAAAAATTTCTTTTAATTGTTTATTCATTTCTTTTACTACGCCATTGTCATCAAATGTTCCAGCAGGCAATTTATGCTCTTGCATAAATGCTGGAATGTGAGCAACAGCGTGGTCTGCAGTTAAAAATGACAAATAATTTCCCTTGCCAATCTGTGCATCAATAAAATCAAAAAGTTTTCCAAGTTGCTCATCCAATCTCACATAACAATCCAACAATTCCCAACTATTTGGACCAAATGCGTGTCCAATATAATCAGGGCTTGAAAAGCTAATGGCAAGCAAATCTGTTACACTATTTTTTCCAAGTTGTTCGTTTAACAAAGCGGCTTTTGCCATTTCAACAGTAATGTTATTTCCATAAGGAGTGGAGATAATTTTGCTGTAATCTTTATCAATAAACTGTGTTAAATTACTATATGGAAATGAAAGAGCATCTTTACCAAACGCTTTACTCTCATAGCTTTCAACATCATTGGTGCAGTATTGCAAGTAGATTTCTTTAGGCAAACTAATATTCCAACCTATTCTATAAAAAGAGTCTATCATCTTTCTATTATTAAAATTATTTACCCAGTTTGGAAGTTGTGATAAATAGTGTGTGCTGCTAATAAAACTGCCAGTAGATTTATCAAGCCAATAAGCAGCATTAGCACTATGACCAGCAGGTAAAATAGCTCCCCTATCTTTTATAGCAATGCCAATTACTTTGCTCTTAAAATTTGTTGAGAGCCTTAATTCATCACCAATAGTTGTTACCAACATATTCTTTGGACTCATCTTTCCTGCATCACCTTTAGTATTGCCAACACCAGCAACAGTAGTATCTTCAGTGCAGTAAACTTCTTTATTTAAATTTTTATCGTACCAATTATTGCCAACAATTCCGTGAATATTTGGAACACTACCTGTGTACACACAAGTATGTCCACAAGCAGTAACAGTAGGCGTGTAAGGCACCATTGCATTGTTGCAACTAAAGCCATTATCCATCATTCTTTTAAAGCCACCATTGGCTTTAAACAATGGTTGAAAACGTTGCAAATAATCCCATCGCATCTGGTCTATAATAATTCCAACTACAAGTTTTGGTTTGCTATTTACAGTTGTTTTTTGTGTTGCTTGTTTTGCTTGAGAAGCCTTCTGGCAAAGGCTTGTAGCAACTATCGAAAATGAGAGAATAGTAGTAAAAAAAAGTTTCATTCTATAATTTGTTTGAAACAAAAGTATAGAATGAAACAACGTAGAAAGGTTATGAAATTATTTTGTGATAGAATTAAAACCTAAAACCTAAGCTTAAACTTAAAGCTCTAACACCTGCCCACGCACCAGTTGAAGTAAAGGTAGCTTTTGTATAATCACTATTTACCTCACCGTGAAACTTAAATGGTCCATATTCTTTACTATTTATATCTTTCAATTGGTCATCAAAAGCTTTAGTTTGAACTGGATTATTTTTATCTATTGTTGGATTAAAATTTGAAGCTACAATTGTTCCATTACTTGTTCCATAATGCCCACCAATAATCCAAAAGTCCAACACTAATTTCTTTGCAATTTGAAACTGCCTGCCTATTAATATTCCACCAGAAAGAGATGTAAAAGTTCCAGCAAACATAGCAGAAGCCTTTTCTGTAGAGCCTGGTGGAATGTAATCGTAAGTCATTGGCACTTGCAAATCGAAACTTGCATAACGCAAATAAGGAGCTATATAAAAACCTCGCATTTTTCCTGCACTTAAATATATTCTTAGCTCAGGTGTGATAGCAAAATTTCCCATTTGAAAATCGCTTATTCGCACATTCTTATTATCAATGGTCGATTCTATTTTGTCTTTAACAAATTGAGGCATTCCCATTTTGGGCATATAACGAACTCCCACAGATAAGGACATTTTCTTTAAAAGACTTCTTTCGTAAGTTATATTATAGTTGCTAATAGCATCGCCAAAAATGTTTGTTTTAATAATATTTTTTCCTCCAATTAGTTTTTGTGCATTTGTAATAAATGGAACAAAGAATAAAATGATAATGAACTTTTTCATTGTGCAAGTTTTTGGTTATTGTGATGTAAATATAAATTTTTTATCTAATCATAATTCCTTTATTTCTTCTTTTTTTGCACGATGAGAAAATTATCAATGGATGAATTAAATAGAAAGTCGGTTGAAGGTTTTAAACAAGCCAATAAAAAGCCCATTGTTGTTGTGATGGATAACATTAGGAGTATGCACAATGTTGGTAGTGTTTTTAGAACTGCTGATGCCTTTTTAATTGAAGCCATTTGCCTATGTGGCTACACACCACAACCACCACACAGAGACATTAACAAAACAGCACTTGGAGCTACTGAAACTGTTGATTGGCTTTATTTTGAAAACACAACAGCTGCTATTGATGAATTAAAAAAACAAGGCTATAAAATTTATGCAATAGAGCAAACCGAAGGAAGCATAAGCCTTGAAAGCATTACTGCTGTTGATTCTAAGACTGCCTTAGTTTTTGGCAATGAAGTTGAAGGTGTGAGTGATGAAGTAATAAAACTTGCTGATGCGTACATTGAAATACCTCAACTTGGAATGAAACACAGCTTGAATATTAGCGTTGCAGCGGGTATTGTTTTATGGCAATTTGTATGGGGGAAATAAATATTATTTTGATTCATCACCTGGGCAATGACACTCAAATTCCTTTCCTAAATCTATGCAAGTGATGACAGTTAATTCATCATTGCAGCCAGCAACAATAATTCTTAAATGTTGTTGCTCTTTGCTGAAACCCTCTACAGCATAGCGTTTGTGGCAATCATCATTTTGCAAATTACTTTTTTTATAATTAATTTCTCCGTGTTCTATCACATCTTTTATTTCTGTTTCATCAATGTGCCTGCACTCCATTCTGCACTTTGCGTGTTTAGAATATTTTATATGTGATGGATGATGGTTATATGCTTCTTGTTGTTGAACTAAACTTTTTCCACTTGGTTTTTCACTACGATTATTGCAACTTGAAACAAATAGTGATACAGCTACAACTGCTGCTATCATTATGTTTGAAGATATTTTTAAAAAATTCATATTACAATATTTTTAATTAATAAACCACTTACTAAACACTTTTTCTTTTCGCAATTCTCAGCATTTGCAAAACAACAGAAAGTATAATGAGTGCAAAGCCATAATAAAAAGTATCACTCAATTCTTTCTGTTCATTGTAAATAATAAATGCTAAAACAATTCCATAAACAGGTTCTAAATTGAGTGTTAAATTTTGTGTAAATGCAGAAACTTTCTTTAATGCCTGCAAGCTTAAATCCATTGCTATTACTGTGCAAACCCAACTTAGCAACAACAACCAAACAATATCTTTTGCTGTTGGTATCAACTGGGTTGTTGGCAAATATTTTAAATAAAGTGGCATTAATAAACTCAAAAAAACAAGTCCTCCAACAAGCTCATAAAACATAATTGATTGCGAGTTGGCAACATTTACATTCTTTTTATTATAGGTAGAAAACAAAGCACTAAAAGCAGCAGAAACCAAGCCCAGTAATATTCCTATGCGATACTTATTATCAAAATGAAAAATTAAAGCAACTCCAGAAACACCAACTAAACTCAATAGAATATCAATAAAACTAAACTTTGATTTTACAATAATTGGTTCAAGCAGTGAAGTAAAAAAAGCAATGCAAGACAAACAAATTAGAGAGATAGAAACATTGGCATATTTTATACTTCCATAAAAGAAAACCCAATGTATTGCCACCAAAATACCAATGCCCATTAACTTGAGTTTGGATTTTATTTCAATTTTTTCAAAAGATTTTTTGATGCTAAAAATAAAAAACAAAGTAGCAATAGTGATGATTAAACGATACCAAACAAGTAAGCCTTCATTGAGTTGAATGAGCCTACCAAGAACACCAGTAAACCCCCATAAAAACACAGCAATATGAAGTTTGATAAGTGCAGATTTCATTGATTGATTTGTGAAGAAGTTTATCCTGCAATAAATTGACTATCGGACTTTAACCTTTTGCTGTAGTTTTTAAAAAGGCTTTGCCATTGAATTTTCAATACGCCTAAAACACCCTCTTTAATGATGCCTTTGCTCATTTTACTGTAGCCAATTTTTCTATCAATAAATGTAATAGGAACTTCAACGATATTGAAACCAAGTTTCCAGCTGGCAAATTTCATTTCAATTTGAAAAGCATAACCAACAAACATTATTTCATCGAGGTTGATGGTCTCAAGCACTTTTCTTTTGTAGCAAACAAAGCCAGCAGTTGGGTCGTTAACTGGCATCCAGGTTATCATTCTTGTATAAATAGAACCACCACGAGAATAAAGTTGCCTATCCCAAGGCCAGTTTTCTGTTTTGCCACCTGGCACATAGCGAGAGCCTACAGCAACGTCGCCACAATTATCTTTACAAGCCTTATATAACCTTTCTAAATCGTTGGGATTATGAGAGAAATCTGCATCCATTTCAAAGATAAAATTGTAACCTTTTTCGATGCACCATTTAAAGCCGTGAATGTAGGCTGTACCCAAGCCCAGCTTGCCTTTGCGTTCTTCAATAAACAATTGCTCGGGGTATAATTTCATTAAATCTTTTACAATATCTGCAGTGCCATCTGGCGAGCCATCATCTATTACCAAAATGTGATAACCAAGATTAAGATTGATAACAGCACTAATAATAGCGGTTATATTTTCTTTCTCATTATAGGTTGGTATGATGACTATTTTTTCCATTTATTTACTTGCGGTAAAAGTAAAGAGTTTGACATTAGCAGGTTGTGATTGTAAAAATATTTTTTGTTAAAATGCTTAAGTATCACAAAAAATTATCTTGTAGTATTTTTTTCTCGCAGAAAGCACTGATAACCCAGAATTTCAATTTTAGTTTCTGCAAATTCCCTGCTTTCTGCGAGTAATATTTTATCTCTTTTATTTTGAAGAACTACTTAACATAAATAGTTTAAACAAATCGTAAATTTAAAATCGTAAATTTTTAATTCCCTTTAGGGGTTAGGGGTTAACTCTGCCTTTCATCACAGCAGGCACACCTTCATTAATCCACTTTGGAGTAGGTGCATCTTTCAATAACCAATCAAAATATTGTTGCTCTTTTATTTGAATATCTTTTCTGTTTTTTCTTTCAATTAAATTATGAGCTTCACCATTATAATTCAACATCCATACAGGTTTGCCAAGTCTTCTCATTGCAGTAAATAATTCAATGCCTTGATACCAAGGCACAGCACCATCTGCATCATTTGCCATTATTACTAGTGGTGTTTTTACTTTTGGCAAATGAAATAATGGAGAATTTTCTATGTAAAGATTTGGCTTCTCCCAAATGGTTGCACCAATTCTGCTTTGACTATGCTCGTACTGAAACTGCCTGTTTACGCCACTTTCCCAACGAATGCCACCATAAGCACTAAACATATTGCCCACAGGTGCACCTGCCCAGGCTGCTTTGTATAAATTGGTTTGGGTAATGAGATATGCTGTTTGATAACCACCCCAACTTTGACCTTGCAAGCCAATGCGTGTGCTGTCTATAAACCCTTTTTTAATTAAAGCCCTTGTGCCACTTACAATATAGTCGCAAGCACTTTTGCCAGGATGCCCTGTTGTGTACCAAATATCTGGCACAAAAACTACATAGCCATTGCTTACAAAATAGGGAATATTTAAACGTGATGGTGTGGGTGCTGGTGGAATATACTGATGAAGTGTAGCATTATTTCTTTCGTAGAAATAAACAATCATTGGATATTTTTTAGTGCTGTCAAAGTTTTCTGGTTTGTATAAAACACCTTCTGTAAGCTTGCCTGTGTATGCTTTCCATTTAAACAATTCTGCCGTACCCCAGAGATATTGATTTTGTTTAAGATTAGTTTCAAATAGAAATGTCGAACCACAAGTTAATATTGGCGATGTTTGAAAGTTTTCAAAGCAGTATAAATACTTATCAGCTTTTTTGGCTTTAGCATAAAAGTTAATATTGCCAGTTTGATAACTCATTGTATGGGTCATACCACCAAACATTATTGATGGTGTATTGAGTGGTTCAAATGTCCAATAATCAGTTATTTTTTTAATTTCGTCAAAAGCTCTCAATAATAAATGGCTTGTATCACTAATAAACTTTTCATCATTATCAACTGTTACATACCTGTATTGAATTTTATCTTTTCTGCCATTGGTTATGCAAACAGATTTCTCTTTTCCTGTTGGGTCAACTTTCCAGATGTCGTATTTATCATATATTAAAACATAAATATCAAATGGCGATATTTTGAAAGAATCTTTAGTACAAACAAATTTTCCTTGTACCCACTTTACGATGCCATAAGCATTGGGTGCATCAGGTACATCATTTTCTTCATCATATAAAGGATAAGGAATGTCTTTTGCAATAGATTTTATTTTATTGCTATCAGCATCGTAACAACTGTATTGTTTTTTATCTTCATCATACACCAATAAATATTTACCAGTGTAAGATGGATAAATGTTTGCACGAACATTGGTCATTATTTGTTTATTGCTACCATCACTGCTATTAATTACAAATACATCTTTCTTTGTAAAGCCTTGCCATTGCTGCTCTACACGCTTGCCACTATCACTTAGGACATAGAAGTATTCACCATCGCCTTCCTCTGTAATTTTAACTGTTTCAAATTTCCCTTTCTCAAGTTGGGTGATTTGAGGTATAAACTTTCCACTATCTGAATTAAATTCATAATAGGCAGATGTTAAATAACTCTTTTTAGTTTCAACATCAACATTTTTTAATTGAGCAGTCATTACATCATCATCTTTATAATTCCATACATCAACATTTACTCTTTCAAATTCTGGCAGTGTGGTATCTTTTATTGGGAGTTTGGGCGATGTGCCAAAGAAAATTTTATCCCATCTTTCACTGATAAAAACATTTGCATTTTCATTAATTCTCCAATTTTTCTGTATTCCTAAACTTTCATTTCTGATTGTGTCAACTATCCAAATGCATTGTCGATGAAATGTGCTGTCATTAGCAAAGGATCTCATTTCAAGAGTGAGTAATTGATAATTCCTTTGTTCGATTTTGGCAGTATCAAAGGTTACTAAGAAGGCACAACTACAACCATTTTCTCTGAAACAAAATTGTTTAGCATCAAAAAAATCTTGCACTATAGTGTCTTGTTTATTTAAAAACCTCGGATAGTTTTGTTTAAAGAGATTATAAATTACAACAGCTGATTTTATTTTGCTATTATTCTTCTTAGTAGTTTCTACAACAAAAGCATTTCCCTTCTTACTAAACAAATATTCCTGTACCAGCTTAATTCTTTGTTCTTTACCATCACTCAAATTTCTTAATACCAATTCTGTTCCTTCTTCAATATCATCTTCTTTTTTAGGTTTTGCTGTAGTATCTTTTTTAGGTGCAATAGCAGCAAAACCATTTGCTAAAAGCTCACTATTTTTTTGTTGCAAACTGTCTAATTCTTTTTGTAATTTTTCAATTCGTTTATCTAAATTCTTTTTGGTTGCAGCACTGTCAGGCTCTTTGCTGTCTTTGGTTTCAGGTAAAGGCTTTTCCATTAAGTATGCTAACCAACCACCAGCTTTCTCAGGCATTTTGTAGCTTCTAACTCTTGCAATTTTTTCTAATTTGTTATTGTCAATATCATAAATACCCAAACTATCTTTAGGCATATCATCAGCTTTTTTCTTAGCAATTTTTGCATCGCGTGTTTGCTTGTAAGTTGGTTTAATTTTAAACACAATAAACTTGTCATCATCGCTAATGGTTATGTTGTAGCCACGTTCTACTTCTTGTAAAACTGTTCCATTGGTATTTTGTATTACCAATTTATTATCGCCTTCCTGCACATTAATGGTGTAGGCAACAAACTTTCCATTGGCACTAATTAATTTTTCGCCAATGCTTTGCCAGCTATCATAAACACTATGGTCTAAAGATTTTTTTTGGGAGAAAGAAATAATAGGAGAGAGAAGCAACAGTAATAATATTTTTTTCATAAAGCAGGGTTTTATTTGCCACAAAGGCACTAAGACATAAAGAATAAAAACTCTGTGTTCTCTGTGCCTCTGTGGTGAATTTAATTTATAATCCTAAAGCATCTTTCATTGTAAATATTCCTTTTTTATTGTGAATAAATTCAGCAGCTAATACAGCACCACTTGCAAAACCAATTCTGTTATGTGCTGTATGCGTTATTTCAATATCATCAATTGTTGAGGAATATTTAATAGTATGTGTGCCTGGTGCTGGGTCTATTCTTTTAGAAGTAATTTCAAGTTCAGCAGTATTGCTTGTTGGTTGATTTACCCAATTTTTTTTAATGTTATTATTACCTAAAACCTGCTCTGCTAAAGTAATTGCAGTGCCACTTGGTGCATCTTTCTTTTGTGTGTGATGAATTTCGGTTAATGAAATATTGTAGTCATTGTATTTGCTCATTAATTTGGCTAAATAAGTGTTGAGTTCAAAAAATAAATTAACACCAATGCTAAAGTTGCTTGCATACAATAGTGTTCCATTTTGTTGCTTGCAAACTGTTTCAATTTCCTTCCATTTATCGAGCCAGCCTGTGCTGCCACAAACTATTGGAATGCCATATTCTATGCACCTTTTAACGTTTTCGTAAGCTGTGTGTGGAGATGTAAATTCTATTGCCACATCTGCTTGTGAAAGATTTTTTTTTGTAAATTCATCAATGTTGCTCAAATCAATTTTTAATATAATTTGATGTCCCTTTGCAATTGCAATTTCTTCAATGGCTTTACCCATTTTACCATAACCTATTAATGCTATTTTCATTTACTTTTTTGTTTTGCCACAAAGGCACTAAGGCATAGTAAAAATAAACAAATCGTGCCTTAGTGTCTTTGTGGCTATTAACTATTTAACCAGCTTCTCTATTTCTTTTTTCAATCCATTTTCTGTTAGCTGACCACTATGAAAGCTTTTATATTTTGTTGCGTTATTAACAAATAAAGAAGCAGGGATAACACCTTCAAAACCCCTATCAATCTTGGTTTGTATCACACTTGTTTCTTGTTCATCAAGCCAATAAACTGTTACTTTATATCCTTTAGATTTTACAAAAGAAACCATCCTTTCATAGTCTTCTGGATAGTCTAAACTTATTAAAATCAATTGCACATTTTTATCCTTGAATTTATCAACCACCTTTTCAAAATAATTCAATTCATTTACACAAGGTCTGCACCAAGTTGCCCAAAAATTAATGATTAAAGGACTGCTTGATACTTCAATCATTTTAACAACATCTGTTGCCTTAACTTTCTTAATTTCCTGAGCATTTGCAAGGGTTGTAGCTGCTACTAAAGCAACCATTAAAAACATTTTTTTCATAATTTATAATTTAAAATTTATCATTCAACATTATCTTCAAATCCCCACTCATTCATCAAAATTTCCATTCTATCTTTTGGTAAAGAAATCTGATTATAATGACCAGCATTTGTTTTTTGACGAGAGGCTTCATAGATACTTACTGCACAAGCCACAGAAATATTAAGGCTTTGAATAATTCCCATTTGTGGAATAATAAAATTTCCATCCGCCAATGCACGCACCTCATCTGTAACGCCACTATGTTCATTACCAAAAACAAGTGCAACGTTTTTTGTAAAATCAATCTCATACAAACCTATTGCATCGCTCGAAAGATGTGTTGTTAAAATAGTTTCATAATTTTTTCTTAATGCTGCAAAACATTCTTCGTTATTGTCAAACTGATTTATTGTAAGCCATTTTAATGCACTGCTACTGCTTTTTGCACCAAATTTTTCGTGTCGTGGAATCTTTGTGTTAAGGATATAAATATCTTGAATGCCAACAGCATCGCAGGTTCTCATTACTGCACTTATGTTGTGTGGGTCTTGCACATTCTCCATTACCACAGTCAAGTTTGATTGTCTTTTGCTAAGAACCCTTAATAATTTTTCGCTTCTTTCTGGTGTCATAATTAAAACGAAAATAGGGTAAACTTGGAACACAGATGACACTGATTTAGTGGATTTGCAAGGATTTATTTTACAGAATAATGATTTTTATCATACATAAAAAATCTGTGTTATCTGCACCAATCTGAATCATCTGTGTTCTACTCTTTGCAATTGCAAATATTCATTTTGAACAATAAGTTGCTAACCCTTACTTTTGCTGCCTTTCGTTTAACAATAAACTACTAAAATGATGGCTGCCCCGTAAGGCGGCAGCAAGTTCATAAAGTATTTAAACAAATTACTTAATATGAAACTTAGCTCATTTCGCTACGACCTTCCTTTAAATCTAATTGCCCAAAATCCTACTAAACGCAGAGAAGACAGCCGTTTGATGGTAGTGAATATGAAGACAGGCAATATGGAGAACAGAAACTTCAAAGACATTATGGATTATTTTAATGACAAAGATGTTTTTGTGGTGAACAATACAAAAGTTTTTCCCGCACGTATGTATGGACGCAAAGAAAAAACAGGTGCAAAAATTGAAGTATTCTTGTTGAGAGAATTAGATAAGCCTAATCGTTTATGGGACGTAATTGTAGATCCCGCAAGAAAAATTCGTGTAGGAAATAAATTATATTTTGGAGAAAATGAAGAGCTTGTTGCAGAAGTAATTGATAACACTACAAGTCGTGGAAGAACCATTAAGTTTTTATGGGAAGGAAGTGAAGATAGCTTTAAAGCGATGTTAGAATTTTTAGGTGAAACACCTTTACCAAAATACATCAAACGTAAGCCAGATGCTGATGATAGAGAGCGTTATCAAACTGTTTATGCAAAATATGAAGGTGCTGTTTCTGCACCAACTGCTGGATTGCACTTTAGTAAAGAGCTAATTAAGCGTTGCGAAATTCACGGAATTAAATTTGCAGAAGTTACATTGCACACAGGTTTGGGAACTTTTAGACCAATTGAAGTTGAAGATTTATCTAAACATAAAATGGATGCAGAATATTATCGCATTCCTGAAGAAGCTGCTGCAACAGTTAATAAAGCAAAGGATAAAGACCATCGTGTTTGTGCTATTGGCACTACAACAATGCGTGCTTTAGAGTCAAGTTTTACAGCAGAGAAAAGATTAAAACCAAGTGAGGGTTGGACAAATAACTTTATTCATCCTCCTTATAATTTCCACATTGCAGATTCTTTGGTTTCTAATTTCAATTTACCAAAAACAAGTTTATTAATTTTATGTTGTGCTTTTGCAGGATATGACTTAACAATGGAAGCTTACAAAAAAGCTATCAAAGATAAATATCGCTTCTTTAGCTATGGTGATGCTTTATTATTTGTATAATTTTTGATATTTTTTCAAAAATATTTGGCACTACAATTCAAAGTCCTACATTTGCACTCCTTTCAAAAAAGGAATAGTTCGGGAGGTAGTTCAGCCCGGTAGAATACTTGGTTTGGGACCAAGGGGTCGCAGGTTCGAATCCTGTCCTCCCGACTACTAAAAAAGCAATCAGCAATGATTGCTTTTTTTATTTGCAATTATTCTATACCGCAAAAAAAAGCAGCCGATGTAGAAACATAGCTGCGTTTTTAAAATCCAATATCCTATGAAAAACCGATGCAAATATAAAGATATATTGTAGTAATACTACTACAATATGAATAATTTATTTTTTAATTTAGTATAGAAAATAAAATGTGGATAACCGTAACATTAAGAAATATTTTTATGATGATATAAATTTAGAATAAAATCATCCCACATTTCTTTCATTATCTCATTAAGCAAAAAAAGCTCAAAGATAGTTAGCCTTTGAGCTTTTTATTTTTCAGTTAAATAATTTTACTCTTCATCCAACTTAATTGGGTAACGATAGGTAACTGCTCCAGAACCAGGATAAATTCCCTCAATAAAAACAGTTCCTTTTGCTTCTTTTATTAAAGTCGTGAATTCATCAAGTGTTTTTATTTCCTGACCATTTACACTTGTGATTACAAATCCTTCTTGAATACGTGAATTTTTTAAAGCACCGCTGCTAATTTTTTTAACAACAACACCACCTGCAATTTCATTTGCTTCTGCTGTTTTTTTATCAATAGTTGCGAACTCGCCTCCCAGTTTTTCAATTGTAGAACTACCTTTTACAACAGAAGTAGTATTTAACTTATTTTTTAGTACAACGCTTACTGTGCTTGGCTTTCCATCTCTTGTATATGTAATAGAAATTTTGTCTGCTGGTTTATAACGAGCTATTTGCTCTACCATTTCTGGTGCAGAGTTTACACCAACACCATTAATTTTTGTTACAAAATCTCCTTTCTTAATTCCAGCAGCAGCAGCAGCACCTCCTTCTAAAACATCTGTAATGTAAACACCTTCTCCTTCTTTAATTCCTTGTTTCTTTTTATCCTCTTCACTTAAAGTTTCTGATGCATAAGTTAAACCAACATATGCACGTTGTACTGTACCATATTTTATGATATCATTAACCACTTTTTTTGCAAGGTTAATAGGAATGGCATAAGAATACCCAATATAGCTACCATTTTGCGAAGCAATTGCAGAGTTAATACCAATCACTTCACCATTCAAATTAATTAATGCACCACCACTGTTTCCAGGGTTTACAGCAGCATCTGTTTGAATAAAACTTTCAACAGGGTTTTTGGCTTCTGAATTATTATTTGGATTGATAATACCAATGTTTCTTGCCTTTGCACTCACAATTCCAGCAGTTACCGTAACATCCAAGTTCAGTGGATAGCCAATAGCCAATACCCATTGTCCCAACTTCGCCTCATCACTATTTCCATAAATTAGATAAGGTAAATTATTTGCTTCAACTTTAATAACTGCTAAATCTGTGTTGGCATCTGTACCAATTACTGTCGCTTTATACGTTTTTTTATTGGTCAATGTAACAGTAATTTCATCTGCACCTGCAACAACGTGATTGTTGGTTATGATATATCCATCGTCACTAATTATAACCCCACTTCCACTTGCTCTTTGTTCTGGAATCATTTGCATTCTCGGACCATTAAAAAGCTCATCAAACATATCTCCACCAAACATATCACTAAAAGGATTTTTTTGACGAGGTAAATTATTGGTTACTTGTTTTGCTTTTGTTTTTGTTTTAATATGCACAACAGCTGGTGTAGCAGACGTAGCTGGTGCTGTAAAATCCATTGATGCAGGAACATTATTTTTGCCAAAATAACCTGCATAATTTGCAGGAACTTTTCCTGCTTCTTGTGTACCAGTAAAATGATTTTGCATCAGCTTACCATAGCCCCAAACACTTGCTATTGCTGAGGTTGCACTAATTCCTACGATTGCTAAAATTTGTTTTAATTTCATAGTAATAATTTTTTCTTTATAATTCAAATATTATGCCTTTAAGGCTGCAAATAAATAAAAATGTAAATACGACAGTTGATTTAAAAAAGTTTTAACAAAGTTTTACGAAATTTGTCGTAATAACGTTGATGAACGGTTTTCAAAAGTGTCAAAATGTTTTTAAAATGATTTGCACAATTTTTTAAATCAATAAATAACAACTTAGGTTTGCACAATGGTAACAAATGTTCTTCATCCCTGGCACGGCGTAAATTGTGGTGAAAATGCCCCAAGAATTGTTAATGCAATTATAGAAATTCCACAAGGCAGTCGTTGTAAATATGAGATAGATAAACCAAGTGGTTTATTAAGATTGGATAGAATTATTTATTCATCTTTTCACTATCCAGTTAACTATGGTTTTATTCCCCAAACTTATGGTGGCGATAAAGATCCATTAGATATTTTAGTGATAACAAGTTTACCTGTGCAACCCCTTACATTAATGGATGCAAAAGTTGTTGGTGTAATGCAAATGATTGATGGTGGTGATGCCGATGATAAAATTATTGCTGTTGCAGCCAACGATCCAAGTGTTAATCATTACAACAACATAGAAGAATTGCCTAAACACTTTTTTGAAGAGTTAAGACATTTTTTTGAAGAGTATAAAAAACTCGAAAATAAAACTGTTGAAGTAGAAGAGTTCAAGGACAAAGCAACAGCATTAAAAATTATTGAAGAAGCAATTGAATTTTATAAAACTACCTTCATAAATAAATAAATTGAAAACCAAAATGACATTAACAATTAGCGTAGTAATTATTCTGCTTTTGATAGGCATTTTTTCTGGTGCGTTAAGTGGTTTAATTGGCATTGGTGGTGGCATTATCATTGTGCCTTGCCTGGTTTATTTTCTTGCATTTCCTCAAAAAATGGCACAGGGAACTTCACTTGGTATTTTGCTTTTACCAGCAGGAATTTTAGGAGTAATTCAATACTACAAACAAGGACAGATTGACTTTAAAGTAGTTGCTATTGTTGCACTTGGTTTTCTCTTTGGCAATCTTTTAGGAAGTAACTTAGCCTTATCTTTAAGCGATAAAGTATTAAAGAAAATTTTCGCAGTAGTACTAATTGTTGTGGCAATTAAAATTCTTTTTTTAGATGGCGATAAAACAAAAAAAGAGCAACCAATTCAATCTACACAAAGTGTAGAGAAATGATTGCTCTTGATATTTGTTTGGTTAAAATCTACTAAATGTAATAATATAACAAAGCACCCAAGCCCATAATGGCAAGCACAATTGCAATAACCCACCAATAATCTTCTTTTTCACTCACGACCAATCTATCTCCATCGCCATCAAACCTCGATTGCTTAATGATAGATGGTTGCATTTCTGCATACACATCTAAAAGCCCTGTACCAGCAGCTTGTGTTTTAGTAATCCACAAATCTGGCAGCACTTGTTTACTTTCAGTTTCAACATCAATAGAGTAGCCATTATAGTCTCTTTTCAATCTACCAATACCTGGCAATAAAACACTACCACTTGTTGCAGCTTGTTTTTGAATATCGTGAGAAAAGTCTTGAAACCTGCGTGCAGCATCACTTTCATTCACATTCAATTCTTTTGCAAGATAGTTGTAAAGTGAGTAAGTGTCGGTTGCTATTTCAGAACTTTCAAGTTTAATACTTTGCGTTGGAGGGCTTAATTTTTTGTTTTCAAAATCCATTGTCGCAGGAATTTGCTCTACTCCAAATGTGCCAATTCCAGGCATTGAAGCACGCCCATTAAGTATTAAATATTTATAAAATAACTCGTATAACATAGTAACAGGTTTTTTTTAGCGAAACGAATATACGACTCCACCAACAATATTGAAGCCCAAAACTTTATATTGATTCCAACGTTGGTATTGATTGTTGAATAAATTGTTGAAATCTAAATAGACATTTAACTTGTTTAAAACTTTATATTCCGCTCCAATATTCAAATCAAAAGCAGCACTATTTTTTGCAGTTTGAATGGTTTGAACTCTGTAATAAGCTCCATCCCAAAAGAATAAATCAGTCTTCACAAAAACATCTTTCATCAATTTATATTTTATAGTTCCAGTTATTTCTAAAGGAACAATTCCAAATGCTTTTGGATATAAATCCTGTGAAGTAAATTGTGTGTAATTAATTGCAGCAGCAGCACTGAATTTTTCTTTATCTGTGTAAGCAATTTCACCTACAATTTTAAATGCACTTAAACTTGGTTCATACAAAATATTAAAGGTTTGGCTTTTATTTGAATCAGCATCATTCGCAAACAATACCTGATTGGTATATTTCAAAAATGAAAGTTTTGTAGTATAAGTAAAATGCCCACCAACACTGCCTTTCAAGCCACCATAAACTTCAGACACTTTGGTATTGGCAAACAAATTTGGCTGTTCAATAAATGGATTAATCGCTGCAATAGACTTGTAAGTATTTTTGTTGAAATAACCAATCCAACCAGCACTTAAAACAAGCTCATCTTTTAGCTTATAATCGCCAAAAATATTTGGTAAAAATGCAAATACACTATTATCCCAAGTTGGCTGAAAACCTATATTGATATTGTAATCACTTGACTTAATTTTTACAGAAGGTGCAACTGAAAAAATATTGTTTGATAGCTTTATTACTTTTGATGAATAGCTTGATATATCTGCATTTAAACCAACATTGAAAGAGGTAGCATCTGAAATAGATTTTTCAATGGGTACTTTAACAGCAACACTAGTTTCGCTTGCATTGTTATTGTCAAAAAAATAAGATGCTTTAATTTGGGGATGGTAACTGATGCCATAACTATTTTCTGTTTTTGTGTGTAGGCTAATGTCTGCCTCAATAGTACTAAAGTTTTGTGCCAACGAATCTTTGCTAAAAGTGTGAACATAGTTTGGCTTTACACCATATTTATTTTGATTGCTTAAATTGTAGTTAATAGAAGCCAATAACTCGTGATTTGCAATACCACCAAACGCTCCATTTACTTTCAATTGTGCATTGGTATATTCTTGAAATGGGATGGTGCCTTTTGAGCTAACAAATTTGCCAAACACAGTGTACAAGGCACTTGCAGGGTTTCCAAATGCTAAACCTGCTTCAAAATAAGGAGTAGTGTAATTACCAAAACCTGCTTTAATATATTGATGATTTTGCCAGGTAAATTCTGAATCACTAGTTAATGCTAATGGCTTAATGGGAACTGGTTGATAACTGAACACTAAATTCTGTGCAGGAATATTATAGTTCAAACTAAATCTGTTGGTGTCCAATTCTGGTGCTGATGCTGTGAAATTAATTTTAGCAGCACTTCTCAAAGATGGTTTAAAAGAAGCATAAACAGTTACAGAACCCAATCGTGGTGTATCTTTCGACAAAACAACAGTTTGGTTTTGATAACTATTGTTTGCCACATTATTGTCTTCATCTCCACCTTGATTTTTCTTTGTATTTTTTTTAATTTTCTTAGTTTGAGAAAGTTTCTTTTGCTTGCCAGTACTACGTTTACGTTGTGCATTTGCAGCAACACTGCTAAATAAAAATGCGATTAAGAATAATATTTTAATCAGTTTGTTCATACTGTAATTTTAATTTGTTTCAACTTTATTTGCCTTGTCTTTCTCAACAATTAATGCTGCCAATTTTTGCTGAGCTTCTTTCTTTAAATCTTCAATGCTTGAGTTTTCAGTAATGCTTTTGTAAGTTGCTTCTGCATTGAAATAGTCTTTCTGCTTAAAATAAATATCCCCCAATAAAATATAACTTTTGGTAAGCCAATATTCATAAGAACCAAATTTCTTAATGCAGTCAAAAGCCTCGCTCTCAGCGTCTTTCAGCTTATCCTGTGCAAATAAAATCTCTGCAATTCTGTAGTTTGCTTCTGCACTAAACTCAGTCTTTCCAAGTGCAATTACTTGCTTGTAAGCAGCTACAGCTTCATTTAATTTATTATCGTTTTGGTTTACTTTACCAATAATTAAATTAGCCATCATTTTATCGTCTGTTGCAACTGTTTTTTCTTCCAGCAAATCCTTTGCATTAGGCAAAGCAGTTGCCCATTTTTCTTGTTTATATTGACAACGCAGCAAACCACGCATAGCCTCTAATTTATTCTCTTTTTGAGAAGAAATTATTTTCGCTTCGGTAAAATATTTTTCAGCATTTGCAAAATCCTGTAAATCGAAATAGTAAATTCTCGCAGATTGTAAAATAGAACGTTCTGCATATTTATTAGGTGCCTTAGCAGCAATAGCTTCATAAAAAGGCAGTGCAGCCTTATTGTTTTTATTTGAATAATTCAATTCGGCAGAAAAATAATTCGCATCTAAAGCATATCTACCACTTGCAAATTTTGAAAGGTAACTTGCAAATCCTTTTCTTGCGTTTACAGTATCATTTGCATCGAATCTCAATTGTGCAGAACGATAGGTTAATGAGTCTTCTTCTGTGTAAGTTAAACTCCTTCCATTTTGCTTCATAAAGTTTGCAAACTCTTCTGGGCGTTGGCTTTCAACAAAAACATTTCTTATATACTCAATGCTTTCATCTGCTTCCTGAGAGTTAGGATATTGCTTCACCAAATAGCTAAAATGCTTTAATGCTTCTTCGTTTTTATTCAAGTTAAAATTGGCAACGCCAAGCTTTAAATATCCTTGAGGATATAACACATTCGCAGCTTTATTTTTTACCAAATCCTGCAAAGTAAAAATGGCTTTTTCGTAGTCTTCTGCAGCTATATATGTGTTTGCAATTTCAAGCAAGGCTTCTCCACCAAATGTTGAGGAAGGATATTGTTTAGGCAATGATTGTAACAAGGCAATTTTGTCTGCTTGTTTGCCCAAAGCCCCTGCTATCACAGCTTTTTGATACATTGCATAATCGGCAGATTTAAAATTTTTGTATATAACATCATCATAAACTTTAAGAGCAGGCGTAAAGTTTTTTTGCATAAAATAGCAATCAGCACTTCTTAAATAAGCGTCTTGTTCCATTGCACTTGATGATGAACTAACATTGGTTGCAACCTGCTCAAAATTTGCCAAAGCATCTTTATAGTTTTCTTTCTTTAGCAAGCAATAACCAAAATTGTATTTGGCATTTGCAAGGTTTACCTCACCATTGGTTTTTGGTTTTAAAAGATAATTATTAAAGTAAAAAATAGCGTCATCTGTATTGCCATTTCTATATGCAATTTCTCCTTTCCAAAAATTTGCAAGCTGCGATTGCTGAGTGTTGTAGGGAGCTTTCAACAATTTGTCAAGTAAAACATCAGCAGCAGCAATTTGTCTGTCATTAACCAATTCTATTGCTCTTGCATATAAAATTCTTGGATAAACTTTTTTAACAGATTCACTTTTTTCAGGTAGGTTTTCAAACAACTCCAATGCATCTTTATAATTGCTTGTATTTGCCATTGCACTCACTAAAAGCTCCTTTGTTTCATTGGTGTAAGCCGATTTAGGATTATTCTTTAAAAATGCCTGTAACTCTTTGATAGCAATATCCAGATACCCTAATTCATAACTCAATTTTGCATAATTAAATGCCGAAACTTCTTTTTGAATAGCATTGCTACTATTACTTGCACAAAACAAAAAAGCATTTCTTGCATTTGCTTTCTGATTGGTTTTTAAATAAGCATCTGCCAGCAAATACATACTGTTTTGTGCCAACGAATCTTCTTTACCACCAAGTTGCTTTAAACCCTCAATTGCTTTGTTTAACTGGTTTGCAGCGTAATAGCAAAATGCTAATTCATACAAATCCTCACGCCTTACTTTCTCATTTTTATTTACATAAAACTCTAAAAAGGGCAATGCTTTTGCATATTCTTTTTTATCAAAATATAAATGTCCAACAAGTTGTTTTAGTTCAACTGCATACATCTGAGCTCCACTCCTATTTAATGCAGCTTCTCCAAAACTCAATGCTTTTTCCCTATCGCCTGTAAAGTAATAAATCTCTGCAATGTAGAATGGCACTACGTTTTGGTAAACAGGATCTTTATCTGCAATGGTAAAAGCCTTTAATGCTTCGTTATATTGCTTGTCGTAAAAACACAAAAAACCATAGTAATAATTTGCGTCAACATAGTTAATATCATTTGGAATTTGGCGAATGATATTGAACAAAGTTTTAGCTTCTTTAAACTGCTGTATTGTAAAATATGAATAAGCCTGATGAAATTTTAGAGAAGCAATTTCGGTATTGGTTAAGTTTTCAATTCCTGCTTTATTGTAAATATCAATTGCTTGCTGGTATTGTTGATGCCTAAAATAATATTCACCCAATTGAAAGTTGAGCATTTGCACACGAGCAACAGCTACTTCATTTGCAGTAAAATCTTTAGCAGTTTGCAACACAGTAGTATCATCTAAAATTAATCCATTAATGATATAGTAGTAAGTAGCTTCTGCTCTCAAGTACTGTGGATAAAGGCTTTCAGCTTGTCCATTCAAATATATTTTTTTAAATACCGGAAAAGCCAAGCTATATTGGTCTTTCATAAACCACTCTTTAGCTAATTTAAATTCAGCATCAGGGTCGTTGTATATTTTAGTGGATTGTGCAGTTGCATTAAGCATTGCAAAGCACAAAAAAGTGGCGGTAAATATTTTTGTGAAATGAGTCATAGACTATAATTCCTTTTTGCAAATATTTTGGATTGTTTGTTAAAAAAATGTTAATGTTTATAAATGTGGATTAGGCTATTGAATTGCTTGTGTTTATAGTGCTTTGTGGATAACAAACAATAAAAAAATATTTTATACTATTGCATAAATAAAAATTTATGAAGAAGATATTTATTACAAGTTTATTTATTACTACGTTTTACAGTTTTTCATTCTCGCAGATGTCTAAAGATAGTTTAGTGAAAGTGATGTCAAAGGAAATGTGCACAGAGATTAGTAAACAAGATTTTACTGGTAAAAAATTGGATGATTTTGAAGCACAGTTGGGTATGGCAATGCTGCCTTTATTTAGCAAGTACAGCAAGCAGATTAAAGAAGTTTATGGCTTTGAAATGGATGATCAACAAGGCTTTGAAGTAATTGGTAGAGATATTGGTATGAGGCTAGCCGTTGATTGCCCTGCTTTTTTAAAATTGATAATGAACGACCAGGAGGCTGTTAAAGAAATTAATGATAAAGTAGCAGACAAAAAAACAACAAAGGTTAGTGGAATATTATTAAAAATTGTTACAGGAGACATTACTTATTTTGAAGTTAAAACTACTGCTGGCAAAACTGAAAAGGTTTACTGGCTTGAGTTTTTTGAAGGATCTGATAAATTATCAACTGAAATGCTGAACAAAAAAATCACAGTGTCATACACTGAAAAAGAAGTTTATAAATCATCATTAAAAGATTATAGTAAAATAAAAATTGCTACAAGCATCAAGACCGAGTAGTTAATTTTTCTTCTTAAACAAACAACTAATATTTTACCCCCTTAGATTTGCCAAATGAAGATTTCTAATGAAACTAAAGTTGGAGCTTTAACTGCTATTGCTATTACAATGTTGGTACTTGGCTTCAACTTTTTAAGAGGGAGAACCTTATTTAAAACTGGCAACTTTCTCTACGCCAAATTCAATGATACCAAGGGTTTAATGGTTTCGAATGGTGTTTTTATAAATGGCTATCAAGTTGGTAATGTTTACGAAATTGAAAACGAAGACGAGAATTTGCGAACCATCAATGTTGGCATTAAATTAAAAAGTAATTACAATATTCCTGACAATTCTTTTGCTGCTATTGCAGATAATCCTTTGGGTAACCCAAAAGTGGAAATTACATTGGGCGATAGTAAAGCGTTTTTAAAAAGTGGCGATTTTGTAAAATCGCAAAACAGTGTGGGAGTGCTTGGTGCATTAACAAGTCAACTTAGCCCTGTTACCAACCAAGTTAAAACAACCTTGCACACATTGGATAGTGCGTTAAAAAACATCAATAGCATTTTTGATCCTTCATCAAAAGCTAATTTACAAACGGCTATTTCAAACATTACTAAACTTACAGCATCGCTTACTCAATCTTCTGCATCGTTAAATACAATGCTTGAAAAACAAAATGGTTCTATTGCAAAAAGTATGGATAACGTTAACAGTTTTACAAGTAATCTTGCTAAGCAAAACGAAAAAATAAGTGCTACGCTTGATAATGTAAAAAACACAACAGAAAGCCTTAGTGAAGCAGACTTTAAAGGAACAGTAAACAACCTTAAAACAGCTATTGAAAGTTTAAATGGTGTTGTTGCAAAAATGAATAGCAGCAATGGTTCTATGGGTTTATTGTTAAATGATAAAACTCTTTATAACAACCTCACAAACACTGTTAGAAGTGCCAATATTTTGGTCGATGATTTAAGAACACACCCTAAGAGATATGTAAATATTTCTGTGTTTGGAAAGAAAGATAAAACTGGTGCATTGCAAGCTCCACTTGAAACAAGTAAACCTTAGTTTTTACGATGTACGATTTTAGATTTACAATTTATAGGAATAATGTAAACAAGCATCAGCCTATATTTCATATTAAGTACTCGCTACTACTTATTGTTTTGCTGTTTTCTTCTTTGTCATTTGCCCAAAAAACAATTACAAAAGATACTCTTACCCGAACTCCTGGCACAACTATCATCATTATTAAAGCTGATAGGGAGAATTTTCAGGATAAAGATTCTGCAAAATATATTTCTCTTGGGGGTAATGCAATGGTGCAACAGGGCAAAGCAACTTTTAGTGCTGATAGCATAGTATTGAACCAAAAAGAAAACTGGCTGGAAGCCTTTGGCAACGTGCATATCAACGATGCAGATAGTGTGCAAACCTATGCTCAATATGTTAAGTATTTGGGTAAAGAAAAAAAGGCTTTCTTGAAAAATAAAGTCCTTTTAACAGATGGCAAAGGAACGCTTACAACAGATGATTTAGACTATGACGTGGGCATTAAAATAGGAAGGTATCACAATGGCGGAAAACTGGTAAATGGCAAAACAGTTTTAACAAGTAAGGAAGGAAATTATTTTGGCGATACCCGTGACGTTTATTTTTATAAACGAGTGGAGATGATAAGTCCCGACACGAAAATATTTACCGACACTTTGCTGTATAATATCAACACAGATGTTACAAAATTTGTTGCTACTACCACCATTTTTAATGGCAACAGAAGAATAGTTACCAAAGAAGGTTTCTACGATACCAAGCACAACACATCATCCTTTGGCAAAAGAACTTTTATAGATGACAGCAGTTACACAATGGTTGCTGACACTATGTTTCAAGATAGTACAGGCAAGGGAGAATTTAAAGGCAATGCCATTTATAGAGAAAAAGATGCCAAGAATGGATTTGATTTAATGGCTAACTCCATTAAAATAAACCGAAAGACCAATACCATTCTTGCAACAGAAAAACCCGTGCTTTTTATTAAGCAGGACTTGGATACCATTTTCGTTACAGCTGATACTTTATTTTCTTCGAGGCAAACATTGTTTGAGAAGAAACAACATATTCCAATGTTGCGAGATACTGTTAACGGAAAATATGAATTTAAGTTTGACAAAGACAGTAGCAACGACCGTTTTTTTCAGGCATATAACCACGTGAGAATTTTTAACGATTCCATTCAGGCTGTTGCAGACAGTATGTTTTACAGCTCTACCGATTCGGTGTTTAGATTGTTTAGCAACCCAATTGTGTGGGCTCAGGATAACCAACTTACAGGCGACACAATGTATCTTTTTCTCAAAAATAAAAACCCTGAAAAGCTATTGGTTTATGAAAATGCAATGGCAATTAGCAAGGTGAACAGCATTTATTTCAACCAGCTAAAAGGCAATACCATTACTGGATATTTTAAGGGTGGAAAGATTGATATTTTAAAAACAAAAGGCAGCCCAGCCCAAAATGTTTACTATGCACAAGATGAACAGAAACGGCTTGTGGGCGTTAACCAATCTGCTGCAGATGCCATTAACATTGAGTTTAAAGATGATAAACCCGAGCGTGTCATTTTCATCAACAACCTGCAAGGCACTATGTTTCCCATTAACCAGGTTAACCACAGCGAACTTAAAGTGAAAGATTTTAAATGGCTGATTGACGTGAGACCTAAAAGTAGAATAGACATTACTGGAGAATAAGTCTATTTACTATTTGGTAATTTTAGATGTACAATTTTTTTTTCAATGGTAATTTAAAATGTAACCTGCCAAAGTTTGTAATCATTGCGAGGCACAAAGCAATCCACTTGATACTTGAGATTGCTTCAGGCAAGAACCTTCGCAATGACGTTGACAATTGGAGAATAGTTCTATTTACGATTTTTTTTATCCTCGAGTAGCTTTTTATTTTTCAATGGTAATTTAAAATGTAACCTGCCAAAGTGTGCTGTCATTGCGAGGCACGAAGCAATCCACTTGATACTT
>JANYEP010000273.1 GCA_025363075.1 Chitinophagaceae bacterium
CGTAATGATTGGTTGATGATGCAATGATGGGATATGTTTATTGTATCATTTTAACTGACTGCCTTATGGTTGTCTGTTGCTAATGTATAATAAATGGCAGCTACGCTTTAGCAATAAATAATTCATTTAAAATGATGGTATTCCATTAACAAAAGCCCTCTTGTGCTTGTAAGCATAAGAGGGCTTTTGTTTATTTTTATAAAATATTTCGTGCTAAATACTCACTACTGAACTATTATTTTCTTCACATTCTCCCCATCAAGTCCCACAGCTTTTAAAAAGTAAATGCCAGTTGGCAAATGTGTATTCTTTTTAAGGTTAATGTTGATAGTATTATTGCCTCTAATAGCTTCAAAACTTTGCTGTGTAATGGTTTTACCCTCTGCATTGCTTAACTCAAATACAATTGTTTTTGCAGCTTTACAAACCATAGCTACTTTAATATCTCCACTTGTAGGGTTGGGGCTAACACTCCAAAATTCATTACCCACTATTCCTTGTTCGCTATTCTTTATTTGTTTTGTAAGAATAATATTATGTTGTTGATAGTCCTTATCCCAGGCTTCAATATTGGTCATCGAGCTATTAATAGCTAGTTGCAATTCTGATGACTGTTTATGATTTATAGTTGGGTGAAAAACCAAAGTAAAAACTTCTGTTCCATCTTCAAGTGTTTTTTCTTCTCCATTTTTATCTATCCATAAAAAGCTAACCAATCCATTTTTGCTTGCTTCTTTGTCATTAAACTCTATTCCTAATGCATTGTTTTCAATGCCTGCAAATTCATAGTCTTTATTGTTAAAGTGAAGTGTGTATTGCATTTCAACAAGGTCTTTAAAGTTGTTGACAGTTACAGGAATTTTTATTGGCTCGTCATTTCGATGGTTCGTGCCAGAGAAATCTGGTTGATTAGATTTCTCCTTCGTCGAAATAACGTGATAAACAAATTCAACAGGTTTTGTTGCTATACCTCTTGCAGCAGCTGCACTCCAATCTAATGTAAGGTCTCCTAATTTAACACCAATAAAGGTTTGGTTAGATTTAATGTTTGAAATATCTGGTGTTACTACAATGCTATCTTTAAAAGGAAAAGGATTTGCACTATTAGGAAACTGGTAGGCACTATCTACAAAAGCCCAAAGCCTGTTGTTAGGGAAAGTTGTTATGGCTGCTAAAAGAAATTTCTTTAAGTAGAACAAATCAAGTCCTCCAACTGATTTACTACCATCAACATCGGCAGCTATGATTTTATAAGGCGTGTTTAATAAAGTTTTGTTTAAAAGGTGGTTTTGAAGGGCAAATAAATCCAGACCATTTATACCACTACTTTTATTCAAGTCGTTTAACTTAGTTGGTTTAATAGTGTAACTTTTTGGAACTAAATTGGTATAACTGTAATCTCCAGTTGAAGTACTGTTTATTGGTGTTGTACCTGTTAAATTCATTACAGTATTATACACGTTTTTATAAGTTCCAGCGGTAGTTGTAGTTGCAATCACTCTTCCTGCAATACCATTTGGGAAAACTGGAGCAGGGTTTGCAAAAGATGGAACAATAACAGTAGAGCTATTTGTTGGCACTAATCCTTCTTCCCAGTTTCCACAATCAGTAATATCGGTTGTTCCTTTATTGCCTGTCCATATTGAAACCCTTGTTGTTGCTGCATTTGCAGTAGCTCTTGTATCAATAACAGTTGGGGCAGTGTAGGTTACATTTGCCCACACTTTTTGTGCTGCTTGTGTAGCAACTGCGTGTCTCACTTTAATGGTAATCCAACCAGTGTAAGCAGCACTAAAACTTCCACTGATAGGCGAAGCAGCACTACTGTTGCCAGTTGCTTCACTCAATTTATTTCCGTCCAAATCCCAAAGAGAAATAGATAGGTTAGTGTTATCTATTGAAGGTGTTAAATAATACGCAACGTTTGTTCCACTTTGAACAAATATTTTTCCTGCAACCCTTTGATTTGTTGAGTTTGCAGGTAACTGACCACCTTGACCCAAACTTGCACAATGGCTATCTCCCAAATCGTCTGCCATTTCCCATTCTTGTTGTGTAGTTATTGCTCTTGGTTGGTTGTATGTTGCAATATAATTCCATAAATCTGCAACAGTTGTTGGTGTACCATTAGGATATGGAGCCCAAATAGAATAGCCATGTCCATAAACACCAGTTATATTGTGTCCACATGGTGCAGTTTTAATTAAAACCCTTCTATCGCTTTGAATTGTTGTTCCAGAAACTCCGTGAGCTCCTGAATAATCATACAAAACAGTTCCAGGTGTCCAGGCTGTATTGCAAGTAACCCATACCTGTTGGTCTGCTGTGTTATTACTAGCTGAAGAATAAGCATCACTAACACCTATTAATGCTTTACCAGTTCTTTCAAAAACAATGTGGTCGCCACTTGAGCCTGAAATATATGCTGGAGCATTAACGCCTGTTTGTGCAGTAGGCACACCATAATCACCATCTTTAAACCCAAGTTTTTGGTGGCATAACATAATATTTACCACATCTTTTCTTATTGGCAAACTATCTACATTAGAAGGAATATGTGTCCATCTTTTATTTAAAGTAAAATAATCAAAAACATCTTCAATGTAAAAGCAAGGGTTACCGTCAACAGCTGCTATTACTGCATTTGCAGCAGCAAAACGAGGTTCACGAGGATCAATGTGATTTCCATTTCCTCCCAATTCATTGCCTGTGTTCCAACCAGCTGCATTACCCAATGACTGAGAAAAATTTCCATTGGCTGTTAATATTGGTCTGTAAGTATCGTGGCTATTTACAAATGGAACTGTTTTGTAAACTCTTGTTCCATTTGGATAATCAAAATAACGAGTAGATTGTTGAGCACCTGGTATACTTTGCATATCAAAATTTCCTTGCCCCAATACCATCGAATAAATGCTTCCACTTGAAGCATAGGCACGCAATCCAAAATCAAAACCACCACTCAACTGCTCATTTGCAATGCCTGATTCTATTGGTGTTCCTGTTTTTATTAATTGGCTAACATAATAATCAACTTCACTAGGTTGACCAACGTATTCACCTACATTAAACATATTATTGCCACCGTTTGCAAAACCACTTTGGTATTTAAGTGCGTAAGTCAAATCACTTTGAACGCTATATCCATAATGCTTTACTGCATCCCATCTAAAGCCATCGGCACCTGTTTGTTTTTTATACCACACAATCCAGTCTTTAGCACTTTGTGCCATATAATTTGTTGCTTGCACAGGATTGTAATAAGACTTTGTAATACCTTTTATTGTTACAGAACCTGATGTTGGAATATTGGTACTTTGCCCTATGCTATTGGCTTCATAAGCTATATCTGGGCCAAAATAAGCTGTACTTATTTCACTTGTATTAACATAGTTGTTGTTAGCATTAGGATAAAAATTCATAATATTTTTACTCCATCTGCCTTTTCTGGTAAAATAATCAGCTGCACTAGTATCTAAAAATGGAGTAGCATAACAACTGTACCTGAAATTTTTGTAATAATCTGAACCACCGATAATCTGACCATTGTAGGCAGTGCCCTGATCCTTGTATGGTGCAGATGCAGCAGTATAATCTCTTCCTCCACCACTACCTCTATTGCCTGCACCAGTAGTGTGGTTTAGTACAATATCCTGAATAACATCAATACCATTGGCGTGCATTACAGCCATCATTCTAAGTAGCTCGTCTTTAGTACCACTTCGGGTTTTTAAAGTATCATTAGATGCATCTCCTTTTTGGTTTTTGTCTCCTAAATCATATTGGTCAAATGGACCATAACCCACAGAACCAGGTCCATCATTTTTATAGTTTGGTGGAATCCAGATAGCATCTACACCAGCAGCTTTTAAACGTGGTGCAAGTTCCGTTAAATAATCAGCCCATTTAAAACGGTAATTGTTATTGTAGTAATCCCACCAAAAGGCTTGCATCACTACTTTTTTAACGCGTTGTTGGGCATTTAAAATGTTTGCAGATGAAGCAAACAATAATAGAAAGATAAAAACTTTAAACGAAATTTGTTTAAATTTAAAAATCATAAGGCACAATATTTAGGTAGTAAAATTAGGTAACGTGTAAACAATACACAAATATTTTTACAAGAGATTACGTTGTAAATATTCAGCAGTTGCTTTTTCACCATTTATTTGCAAAATGTCCAACAGCTATTTTAAGTTTAAGCAATTTACTATCCATCAGGATAAATGTGCAATGAAGGTTTGCACAGATGCTTGCCTGTTTGGGGCAATATTGCCACAACTCAACATTGGCAAGGCTTTAGACATTGGCACTGGTACAGGATTGCTTACACTAATGTTTGCACAAAAAAACACCAATTGCAAAATTGATGCTGTTGAAATTGATGCAGACGCATTTGAGCAAACAGAACAAAACATCGCCCACTCTCCTTTTAAAACCAATATCCAGATTTACAATAGTGATATAAAAAACTTTGAAGCAAACAAGCAATACGACATCATATTCAGTAATCCTCCATTTTTTGTAAACGATTTAAAGAGCAATGATGAAAAAAGAAACATTGCATTACATAGCTCTCATTTAAGCTATGAAGATTTATTGTTAAATATTGTAAGGTTATTAAAAGATGATGGTTTGTTTTATGTTTTAATTCCATTTGCCAACGAGAAAATATTGATTGATGTTGCAAATAAAAATCTGCTATTTGCTAAAGAAATAACAAGGGTGAAACAAACAACTTCACATTCTTTCTTTAGAAGTATAATTTGCTTGACAAGAATGAAAGACTACATAATTACCGAACAAGAAATTATCATTAAACCTAATAACAATCAATACTCCATTGAGTTTGAGAAGCTATTGAAAGATTATTATTTGTTTTTATAAAACTAAAATTGATTTACTTTACATCCTGATAAAGCAACATTTATGAGCAACCAAAAAACACTTGTAGGCATTGTAATGGGCAGCGATAGTGATTTGCCAACAATGCAACTTGCAGCAGATATTTTAACACAATTCAATATTCCTTTTGAGCTAACTGTTGTGTCTGCACACAGAACGCCTATGCGTATGGTGGACTATGCAAGCACTGCAAAAGAGCGTGGTTTAAAGGTAATTATTGCTGGTGCTGGTGGTGCTGCACATTTGCCAGGAATGATTGCAAGCATTACTACAATTCCTGTAATTGGCGTGCCTATTAAAAGTAAAAACTCATTGGATGGATTGGATAGCATTTTAAGCATTCTTCAAATGCCAGCTGGTGTGCCAGTTGCTACTGTTGCTTTGGATGCAGCAAAAAATGCTGGATTACTGGCTGCTCAAATCATTGGCACTTTTAACGAAACCATTGCAAATGCCCTGATTGATTATAAGCTTCAAATGCAAAACAGTGTGTTGGATAAGGTATCGCAACTTAAAGAACAATTTAACAATGGGTTTGATGTGTAATCTTTAATTTTCTATCTTAAATCATTCCTACATTCGCTGCAATTATGGCAAAGCAATACAGTCAATCAAAAGCCCTTTTAGCTATAACAAAAGGCAGTCTATTAGCTATCATTAAAAACCCAAGTGCATTATTTTTCAGCTTGGTATTTCCATTAATTTTTGTTTGGATATTTGGTTCATTTGGCGATGGCGGAGCAAGTGCCTTTAAAATAGCATTGGATAAAAATGCTGATACCAGCAATGTTTTTCTATATCAAACATTGCAACATCATCCCTTAATAAAAATAGTGAAATATTCCGACACTGCTGAGCAAAGAGTTGACTTGGAAAAAGGGAGAATTTCTGCTGTAATGAATATTGTTTCAAAGAAAGACTCTACGCAAAAAAACAAATATGATATTCAGTTAAAATCAACAACAGCAAGTGCTCCAGACCTTCAAACTATTATTCCTGTAATTGAAAATATAATTGACAAATATGAAAAAGCATTGCATCCACAACAAGAAAGCAGCATTTCTATTTCACAACATATTTACGCTATCAGGGAATATAAACAAATAGATTTTGTATTGCCTGGGCAAATAGGTTTTTCCATTTTGTTTGCTACACTTTTTGGCATTGCATTTACATTCTATAATTTAAGGGAACAACTTGTTTTAAAAAGGTTTTATGCTTCGCCAGTAAATAAATTGAGCATTTTGTTAGGCATTGGTTTTAGCAGGTTGGTGTTTCAATTAATCAATGTTGTTGTGCTGATTGTAGTGGGCAAATACTTTTTAGGATTCACATTAATACACGGTTTTTTCACTTTTATTCAAATGCTTACATTGGCAATTTTAATGCTGCTTGTTTTAATGGGTGTTGGTCTTATTTTTTCCAGCATTGTAAAGTCCGATTCAATGATACCAATGCTTATAAACGTTTTTGCATTACCACAAATGTTACTATCGGGAACTTTTTTTTCCATTTCTGTATTTCCACACTGGATGCAAATACTTTGTAAAACATTTCCTTTAACGCATTTTAATTTAGCCATTCGCAAAATTTCTTTTGAAGGTTTAACGCTGATTGATTGCTGGCAAAACCTTGGTGTTATTGGCTTGTGGATTATTGGCGTTTACTTTTTAGTGTACAAAATTTTCAAATGGGAGTAAATGAAAATACAGTTCATTTCTGTTGGTAAAGCTCACGATGCAGATTTAAAAGCATCCATTGATGATTTTACAACACGAATAAAAAAATATTTTTCCATTGATTGGCTGATAATTCCTGCACCCAAAAATGCTGCTGTAATGAGTGAAGCAGATTTGAAAAAAGCAGAAGCAGCAAGCATTGTAGCACAACTTCAAAAAGATGATTATGTTGTTTTGTTGGATGAAAGGGGCAAACAATTTTCATCGCCAGATCTGGCAAATTTTATTCAGCAAAGAGCTAACGAAAGTTGTAAAAAAATTGTCTTTTTAATTGGTGGTGCTTTTGGTGTAGATGAAATAATTAAACAAAGAGCTAACTATGTCTGGTGTTTATCAAAACTCGTTTTCCCTCATCAGATTGTAAGGTTAATTTTGGCAGAGCAAGTGTATAGAGCTTGCAGTATTTTGCGAAACGAAAAATATCATCATATTTAAAATGCAAGTAACAATAAACACAAATCATAAACGAATAATATGTCAATAACCATCATCATTATAGCCATCACTTGCATAGCATCTTTTATTGGTTTTTCCAATCAAAAGCTCATAGATGATTTAATATTTTATCCTCCTGCCATTACCAATAAAAACCAATGGTATCGCTTTATTACCTGTGGTTTCATTCACGCAGATATTCCACATCTGGCTTTTAATATGTATTCATTTTATATGTTTGGAGAAGCCATTGAAAGTGGGTTTGTAGAGATATATGGAAGCAGTGGAAAAGCTATGTACCTGCTACTTTATATTAGTGCATTATTTGTTTGTTTATTACCAACTTATTTTAAAAACAAAGACAATTACCATTATAGAAGTTTGGGTGCATCTGGTGCTGTTTCAGCTATTGTTTTTGCATACATTTTTCTTTCGCCATTGCAAGGTATTGGTTTAATAATTATTCCTGGTCTTCACGCACCAGCATTTGTTTTTGGAGTTATTTATCTTGGTGTTTCTGCATACCTGGCTAAGCGTGGCAAGAGTTATATCAATCATTCTGCACACTTGTGGGGTTCTATTTATGGTATTGTTTTTTTGATTGTCACTTGCCTTGCATTCACCAAATTCAACCCTTTAACAAACTTTGTTTACGAAGTTCAATACTATATTAAACACTTAACTTCATAACTTCTTTTGTAGTGTCAGTAATCTTAAAACGATTGTCAATTCTATAACCTACAACCCACACTATTCTTTTGTTTGACTCAATCACCCACACATTTTCCTTTTGTGTTAATGATAGTTTTTGATTGATAAAAAACTTGCTTAGCTTTTGTTTTTTTGTCATTCCTAAAGGATAAAAATAATCGCCTTGTTTCCATTTGCGAAGCAGTAAAGGGAATTGAATATTTTTTAAATCAAGACAGGCAACTGTATTCAGCGTTTCAAGTTTAAAGTCAGCAATTGAAAGTATTTCTATAGAAACTGATTGCTTATTAAACGCTACTTTTTTATCTTCTTTTTCAATAGTAAAATGATGTGATGTTTCTGTATGTGTTGGTGAAATAATTAACCAGTTTCTATTATTGATAATCCTGTGCGATGCAGACTGCACATAGCTTCCATTGTTTGCATCCAATAGTTTTACAATTTCATTTACCTGTGCAGGTGTAAAGTTAAAATCTTTAATTATCTCCCAAATAATTGTATGTAATGGATTTGATTTTTTTAGTTTTAAAATTGGGATATGATATTCATTTCCTTTGTGTTCAATTAAATTATTTTTATGCTTTTCAATTGCCTGAAAGTACAATTCCTGCACATCATTCATTCTATTGATATTACTTAAAATATTTTCTTCAACCTGGGGAAAATGTGTTGCCACCAAAGGAATAATTTGATTTCTAAAATCGTTGCGTGTGTATTTATTTAAAGCATTAGATGAGTCCTCAACAAAACTTAAATTTTTGTCTTTTGCATATTGCAACAAAGCCTCTTTCTTAAATGGCAAAAGTGGACGAATGATTTTTCTTTCTTTATCAAAAGCACTAATTCCCGTTAATCCTTGAACGCCAGTACCACGAAAAAAATTGAACAGAACAGTTTCAATATTATCGTTGCTATGATGTGCAGTTACCAAATAATAGTTAGGAATTTGCAACGCTGCAAACCAATTATATCTTAATTCTCTCGCTGCGACTTGAATAGAAATTTTGTTTTCTACAGCAAACTTTTCTGTATCAAAATGCTTTACTACAATTTCTTTAGAATACTTTACTGCAAGGGCTTTCACAAAGTTTTCATCTCGCTCACTTTCTTCTCCACGCAATTTAAAATTGCAATGAGCAATAGAAAAATTTGCATTTATTGCATTAAATAAATCCACCAGCACAACACTATCTACTCCCCCACTTACAGCAATAATAAACTTACTATCAGCAGGAAAATATTGTGATAAATTTTTCTTAAAATGTTTTTGAAAATTTTTACTTAAACTCATTATTGATATTAAAAAAACGATACTTAATTACCACAAAAAACTAACATTTAATTTAATATCGGGATGTAAACTTTTTTCAACAGGGCAATTTCTTGCTATTCTAATGAGTTGTTCTTTTTGTTCTGGTGTAGCATTAAAGTTTTTTGTAAAAATCAAATCTGCCTTTATTTCAATAATCCTGCGAGGTGCATCGCTACTCATTATTTTTGTAATTTCTATTTTGGTTTCCTCAAAATTTAAGTTCATATCAGCAGCACGAATTGCAATTGTAGTAATCATACAACTACCAAGAGAAGTTGCTAATAAATCTGTTGGGGAAAATCTTTCTCCTTTGCCTTTATTATCTGCTGGGGCATCGTTTTCAATCACAGTTCCACTTTGTAAATGGGTTAATTCTGTTCTTAAATTCCCTTTGTAAACAACCGTTGATGTCATTGCAATATAATTTTGCCATAAATTTACAACTCAAATTTTATTTAGTGAACAAGATTATTTTTTATATACTGTTTTTGGTGCCTTTGTTGGGGCTTTCACAAACCAAAGAAACACGAAAAGAAAGGATTGCAAAGGAAAATGCCAGAACAAAAAAGATGCAAAAAGACGCAGAAGAAGGAGCAATCATTTTTAATAAACAATCTGCTTTTCTCATTAATTTAAGAACAGATGGTTGGGCTTTAGGATATGAACACGGTAAGTTTAAAAAAATCAATAAAACTAATTTATGGTGGTTTTCACTCGGCGAAAGAAAAAATACAAAAGAAGAAAAATTGGTTACAAGCATTAATGGTCAACAAGCTGGAAATCCATTTATTTACGGTAAAGAAAATAATTTTTATTTATTAAATATTGGTTTTGGTCAGCAAAGGTTATTAGGTGGCAAGGGTGTAAAAAATGGCATTTCTGTTTCTGCAATTTATGGTGGGGGGGTAACACTTGGCATGTTGAAGCCTTACTACTTGGAAGTTTACAAATATTCTTCACCCGAAACAGAGTACATAAAATATGATGATGATAATGATAGATTCTTAAATCCGAATTACATTATTGGTGCAGCTCCATTTGGCAAAGGCTATAATTTTAGTGAAATAAAATATGTTCCTGGAGTGTTTGCAAAAGGTGCATTACGCTTCGATTATGGTAAATTAAATGACATAGTTTCTGCATTAGAAATTGGTGTAAGTGCAGAATATTATACAAAAAAAATGCCGATAGTATTATTAACTAAAGAGAAAAATTTCTTTGTGAGTGGCTATGTTTCTCTCATTTTTGGTTCGAGAAAATAAAAATAAATTAGTAACCAATTGCCAATTAATCATTGTCAATTATCAATTAAAAAAATAGTGCAAGAACTTCCTATCATTTCAAATATTCCAGCAGATACAAGAATAAAAAAACCAAACTGGCTTCGTGTGAAACTGCCTATTGGCGAGAGTTACAAGCACGTTAGAGGCTTGGTTGATACACATAAATTACACACAATTTGTGAGAGTGGCAATTGTCCAAATATGGGTGAGTGTTGGGGCGAAGGCACAGCTACATTTATGATATTGGGCAATATCTGCACAAGAAGTTGTAGGTTTTGTGCTGTTGCAACTGGTCGCCCAGAACCTATTGATTGGGACGAACCTCAACGTGTTGCAGAAGCAATTAGTTTGATGCAAGTAAAACACGCAGTAATTACTTCTGTTGATAGAGATGAACAACCAGATGGTGGAAGTATTATTTGGCACAATACTATCAAAGCTGTGAAAACATTGAATCCTACAACTACACTTGAAACTTTAATACCAGATTTTAGAGGTATAGAAGACCAAATAGAACGAGTAATTGATGCTGCACCAGAAGTGGTGAGCCACAATATGGAAACAGTAGAAAGAATGACCAAGAAAGTAAGGGTTCAAGCAAAATATCATCGTAGTTTATTTGTGCTTGAACATTTAAAAAA
>JANYEP010000185.1 GCA_025363075.1 Chitinophagaceae bacterium
TGTAACATAGCTACTCATTTCACTTGCCAAAAACAAAGTAACATCTGCGATTTCATTACCAGTTCCAAAGCGACCTAAAGGAATTTTACTTAGAAAAGCAGCAGCTGCATCCCCTTCTTTTAAGTATTGAGTCATATCAGTTTCAATAAATCCTGGGGCTATCGCATTGCAACGAATATTTCTACTTCCAAGCTCAAGAGCCACAGATTTTGTAAAACCAATTACACCAGCTTTACTTGCTGCATAGCTTGCTTGTCCTGCATTTCCACGAATTCCGATAATGGAACTCATATTAATAATGCTCCCTTTTTTAGCTTTCATCATTGGACGAATTACTTGCTTGGTCATATTAAAAACACTATCAAGATTAATTCCAATAACATCGTTCCATTGCTCTGGAGTCATTCGCAACAATAAATTATCTTTGCTGATTCCTGCATTATTTACACACACATCAATTGCTCCAAAGTCTTGCTGTACTTGGTTTACAAAGTTTTCACAAGCTGCAAAATCGCCAGCATTACTTTGATAGGCTTTGGCTTTAATTCCTAAGCTGTTCAATTCGTTTTCTAAAGCAGCAGCTTTTTCTGCACTACTATCACTAATGTATGTGAAAGCAATATTGCTTCCTTGTTGGGCTAATTTTAAAGCAACTGCTGCACCAATGCCACGAGCAGCACCAGTAACGATGGATGTTTTACCTTCTAATAATTTCATAAAAAGATTTTTTGCAAATAAAACGGAATTAGAAAATAAAATTGAAAAAACTAAAAAAAGAAAAACTAAAATTGCAGCATCTTATTTTATTTACTATGATTGATTATAGAAGTGATACTGTTACAAAACCAAGCCCAGCAATGCTTGAGGCTATGTTTAGTGCTAAAGTAGGTGATGATGTTTTTGGCGAAGATCCAACTATAAATGAGCTTGAAAATTTTACTGCTGAAATGTTTGCAATGGAAGCTGGTTTGTTTTGTCCAAGTGGTACAATGACCAATCAAATTGCCATAAAATGCCATACACAACCTGGCGATGAAGTAGTGTGCGATAAACTAAGTCATATTTATCAATATGAAGGTGGTGGCATTGCTTTTAACAGTGGTTGTTCTGTAAATTTAATTGAGGGAAATAGGGGCAGGATTTCTGCTGAACAGGTTTTACACTGCATTAATGCAGATGATGTTCACAAAGCTGCAACTAGTATGGTAAGCTTAGAAAACACATCCAATCGAGGTGGTGGAAGTTGCTATGATTTTGCAGAAATAGTGAAAATAAAAGAGGTTTGTAACCAATATAATTTGAAGTTGCATTTGGATGGTGCAAGGTTGTTTAATGCCATTGTTTCAAAGAAAGAAACGCCTAAACAATATGGTGAAATTTTCGATAGCATTTCTATTTGTTTAAGCAAGGGACTTGGCACACCAGTTGGTAGTTTGGTTTTAGGCAATAAAGATTTTATTAAAAAAGCAAGACGCATTAGAAAGGTTTTTGGTGGAGGAATGCGACAAGCTGGATACCTTGCTGCTGCTGGATTGTACGCTTTGCAAAATAATGTCGATAGAATTGCAGAAGACCATCATCATTCGCAAATGCTTGCAACTGCACTTGGCAAAAAATCTTTTGTTGACACGATTTTATCTGTTGAAACAAACATCATTATTTTTTCTGTGAAAAATGAAATGACCCCAAAATTGTTTATCGAAAAAATGAAAGAAAACGATATTTATATGTATCCTATTTCTCCAACACAAGTGAGAATAGTTGTGCATCTCGATATTTCAAAAGAGATGATTCAAAAGACAATTGAAGTGATAGAAAAAATGTAGTTTGAGGAGGCATTTTGACATCGTTTGCAAGCCCATTCAAAAATTTTGTTTACAATAAAACTTTATTTTTTAAAAAAAACTTCTAATTTTATCGAATGAATAGAATACGTGTAGCCTTGCTTGGCCTTTTAATGATGTTTAGCCTGTGTGTATTTTCGCAACAGCGTCCACACTTTTCCCAATATATAATGAATAATTTTATCATTAATCCAGCTGTTGCTGGTATTGAGAATTATTGGGATATGAAAGCCAGCCATCGTATTCAGTGGGTGGGTTTGCAAGACGCTCCTGTAACCACTTATGTTACTATTCATGGCCCTTTTAAAAAAAGTGCTTATGGTAGAGAAACTCCAACAACTTTTCATCCAGATGGCGAAAATCCACGTGGTTCCTCTTATTGGGATGAATATACTAAGGCTGAGTCGCACTTAGGTTTTGGAGCAACATTCGTTAACGACAAAACAGGTCCGTTAACAACTACCAATGCCTCTGCATCTCTTGCATATCATTTTGGAATTTCACCAAAAACAAGTATGTCAATTGGATTATCGTTTGGCTTTAATCAATTAACTATTGATAGAGATAAATTACAATTTGCACAACAAGGAGATCCTGTTCTTTATAGTGATATTAGTGACAATTTATTCAATAAAGTAAACCCTGATGCTGCTGCTGGAATTTGGATTTATTCAAGCGATTTTTATATTGGTTTATCCGCACAACAATTGCTTGGAAATAACATTAGTTTCTACAATCCAGATAGTGTTGCTAAAAGAACCACAGGACCAGGTATTTTAGTACCACATTATTTTGCTACTGCTGGTTATAGAATGTTTTTAAGTGAAGATTGGACTTTTTTACCTTCATTAACATTACGTCAAGTTAGTCCTTTACCAACAGGTATAGATTTCAATACAAAATTCCAATATAAAGATTTATTTTGGGCTGGTGCTGGCTATAGATACCAAGATGGATTTATGGGAATGGTTGGTATGAATATTAGCAATACCTTAAACATTGGCTACTCTTACGATGTTACAACTTCTCAATTAAACACTGTAAGTAAGGGAACTCACGAAATTTTAATAGGTCTTTTAATTGGTAATAAATATGGAGATTGGTGTCCTAGAAATCTTTGGTAATATTTATGAAACTATTGAAATTAGGAGCTTTCAGCGTTGTCTTCCTATTCCTAATCATAACTTTTATTGGCTTATTATTTCCATCTAAAGTTGTTGTATCAAGAACAGTTGATATATCACAACCTACAGACTCAGTTTACATTTTAACCAAAGATTTATTTGGCTGGCAAAAATGGGTACAAGGCTTGCAAACGGAAACTATTGCTGCTGCAAATAAAACTAAACTTGGTAATTCTACTATAGTTATTACTGCTGCTACACCTCAAGAAATTAGTGGTAAATGGATTGAGAAGAATGGTGATGAGCAATTGACTTCCATTAAAATAATTCACACAGAACAAAACAAAACTATCGTTAACTGGCAGTTTGAACAACAAATTAAATGGTATCCTTGGGCAAGGTTGAGTAGTATGGTTAACGAAACTGTAATTGGTAAAATGATGGAAGATAATCTCGCATCATTAAAGAGGGTTGCAGAGCAAGCCAAATAGATTCTAGGCTAAATATCTTGGAAAAATTGAAACTAATTTATCTACGAGAATTAGAGTTGGTTTGTGCAGTTGCTTCTTGAACAGACATTATTTTTCTTCCCATTTTTACACCATTTAAAAGCTTAATAGTTGCAATAGCATCTTCACTACTTGTCATTTCTACAAAGCCAAAACAACGGCTCTTTCTCGTCATTTTATCAAGTACCACTTTAGCAGATTTTACTTCGCCATACAATTCAAACATTTCCTTCAAATCTACATCATCCATATCATCCATTAGTCCTGTAACAAAAAGATTCATCTTGTGATTTTAGTAATTTAAACGAAGTTAATGTTTGAAAGTTTAATCAGGTGGATTGTTAATTATTTTTTCTGTTAAAATAAATATAATTTATTGCTTTAGGTTTGCTACTTATATTGCATTTCAACTTTTTACTCATTATGAGGTTTATTCTATTATTTACTCTTTACTTTAGTTTATTGTCCTTTTGCAGCAATGCACAATGCCCTGGAAATGGGCAAAATCCATTGAGTGCTTTTCCTGTTTGTGCATCAACAACATTTACTCAAAATAGTGTTACTCCTTGTTCAGGAAGTGCTATTCCTGTTCCTCCTTGTAGTGCTGCTAGTGTTACATTTACAGACATTAATCCTTATTATTATAAATTCACTGCTTTTCAAACAACGCTACTACAATTCACCATTCAACCACTAAACTCTAGTGATGATTATGACTGGCAATTGTTTGATGTAACAGGAAAAAATCCTAATAATATTTTTGCTGATGCAACAATGTATGTATGCTGTAATTGGAGTGGAAATCCTGGTACAACAGGCACCAACCTTACATCTAGCAATACTTTTAGCTGCGAAGGAAGTACACCCAACTATACAAAAGCTCCAACATTAATTCAAGGGCACGATTACTTATTAATGGTAAGTCATTTTACTACTTCAAATCAATCTGGCTATAATTTATCTTTTCAAAACGCTTCGGGAATGGTTGATACAACACCACCAGCAGTAAAAAATATTACTGCAAATTGTGTTGCCAATAAAGTACTTATTAAGCTAAATAAAAAAATGAAATGCAATACCATTGCAAGCGATGGCAGCGATATAAGTATTACCACTAATCCAAATATTTCATCAATGATTGGTTATGGCTGCACAACAAATTTCGATACCGATAGCATCATAGTTTCATTGGCTTCTCCTCTCCCATCTGGCAATTATACTGCACAAATAAAAAGTGGTACAGATGGTAATACCATTCTGGATAATTGTGGTAATGACATACCATTAAATGTTCCATTTAATTTTGTAGTTGTTGGTGCATCACAACCTACACCAATGGATAGTGTTAACCCATTAACCTGCAACCCTACTTCTCTACAATTGGTTTTTAAAGCTCCAATTAAATGCAATAGTGTTGCTGCAAACGCAAGCGATTTTATTGTTACTGGTCCTTCAGCAGTAAATGTTTCATCTGCATCTATCACCTGCACAAATGGCTTAGGAAGCATTATTACTGTTAATTTTTCGTCTGCAATAACAGTTGGTGGAAATTATACCATTACATTAAAAGAAGGGAGCGACACAAGTACTTTACTAAATCAATGCGATGTTTCTACACCAGCTGGCTCATCAGTTACTTTTTCAGTGTACGTTACACCAAGTCCTTTTTTTACTTACCAAATTGTAAATGAAACTTGTAAATCAGATACAATAAATTACAGTCACAATGCCAATAATAGTGTAAATAAATGGCAATGGACATTTGATGGAACGCCTACCAGCAGTGCATCTCAAAACCAACAGGTAGTATATAATAGTTTTGCAACACGTACAGTAAAACTTAAGGTTTCCAATCCTGCTTGCAGCGATTCTATTACCAAAAACATTCCTATTGCAGACCATTTTTTAATTCCAAAAATTGTTGCATCACGAGATACAACCTGCCCTAATAATCCTGAAACATTTACAGATTCCTCAAAAGGTATTATTACATCTTGGAAATGGAATTTTAACAATGGCAACACCAGCACATCTCAAACACCACCTACGCAGGTTTATAATGTTTTGCCAATAAATAAAATTTATCCAACAACACTTATTGTTACAAACCAGATTGGTTGCATTGATTCTATAACAAAAAATATTTTTGTGAGAGGTACTATTCCTGCGGTATTTGATAGTGTTATTCCTCCAACTTGTGCAGCCAATCAAGTGAGCGTTTATTTTAAACAAGCAATGATATGCTCCTCTGTAGCACTTGATGGTAGCGACTTTGCGATAAATAGCACCGTACCTAACTCAATAGTTGGTGCATCAATTAACTGTATTAATGGTGTAGGCACAACAGTTACATTAAGTCTTGCTCAACCACTATTAACAGGCGATTATTCCCTTACTTTAAAAACTGGAACTGATGGCAATACCATTATCAATGATTGTGGCATTGAAACATTACCATCTACGGTTAATTTTAAATCTTTTGCACACTTAGATACCACATTTACCTACACAACAAAATTGGGTTGTACTGTTGATACAGTTAACTATTCCTACACTACAAACAACGCTGTAAACCAATGGCAATGGACATTTGATGGAACTCCAACCACAAGCAATAGCCAAAACCCTATTGTTGCTTACACAGATTTTACCAAAAGAAATGTGCAGCTAATTGTTAGCAATGGGGTTTGTTTCGACACTGCACGAAAAGCTATCCCTGTTATTGACCATAGCATTAAAGCCAAGTTTGCAAGCCCAGATACAACCTGTGGAAATGGTGGAACTATCTTTACAGACAGCAGCACAGGCATCATTACGAATTGGTGGTGGAATTTGGGAAATGGAATGACCAGCAATCTAAAAAATCCTTTGCCTGTAAACTACCCTTTATCTTATGTTTATACGAGCTATCAGGTACAGTTAATTGTAAAGAATATTGTTGAATGCTTTGATACCACTGCATTTAAGACAATTACAGTAAAGCCATCGTCTGCTGCTGTTATGGATCAAATGGATCCCTTGCCTTGTGCACCAGATTCATTTGTAATTTATTTTAATGCACCAATGCTCTGCAATACTGTGGCATTAGATGGAAGCGATTTTTTAATAACTGGACCAAACTCACCTGTTGTTGCATCTGCATATATCATCAATTGCAACAATGGTTTTGGAAGAAAAGTTGTTGTAAAATTGGCAACACCCATAACTGTTGGTGGCTACTATAAATTAAACCTGCAAAAAGGTAGCGATGGCAATACCATTTTAAATGATTGTGGCATTGAAACAGCACCAAGCTATTTAGGCTTTAGAGCTTACAATAAGGTAGATGCAGCATTCAATAGTCAGAATATTATAGATTGCAATGAAGATACTTTATTCTTAAACCATACCATTGCTAACGATGAAAACCATTGGATCTGGAATGTTAATGGAGCTAATGTTGGAATATTAAATTACTATGCACTACCATATACAACAAATGGTGTAAGGAATATCAGATTAATTGTCTCAAACCCTTACTGTGCTGATACTTCAAGCCAATCATTCAATTTAACTTTTGATATTGTTAAGGCAAATTTCAATGTTAGTGATAGTGTTATTTGCCCTGCTGAAATTGTTAGTTTTACAGACACAAGTAGTGGTAATGTTTCCTCTTGGAACTGGGCTTTTGGCAATGGTCAATTTAGTAGTATTAAAAACCCACCTGCTCAATCTTATGCCATTCGAACTTACCCAATAAATACAGGTTTAAATTTTGATACAACAGTTATCAGATTAATAGTTGGCAATACAACACCTTGCTATGATACTGCTTATAAAACAATTAATGTAACATCAAATTGCCTGATAGAAGTACCCACAGCATTTACCCCAAATGGTGATGGACTCAACGATTATTTATACCCATTAAATGCCTACAAAGCAATAGACTTGAAGTTTAGGGTATATAATAGACTGGGGCAATTAGTATTTGAATCCAAAGACAACAGCAGCAAGTGGAATGGTAAAATTGATGGTCAAAAAGAACCTTCTGCCACTTACGTTTGGACGCTTGAATACACAGATAAAAACACTGGAAAAAAAGTGAGTACAAATGGTACAACGATATTGATAAGATAAAACTATCTTAATCTGTCAACGCTTTTAATAAGTTTTTCATCCTTATAAATTCCCCTGATAGCAAGGATAATCATAACGGGTATTGCCATTGGTATAATTGCAGTTAATGTAAGACTGCTTTCATTTGCATCAAAGCTTTTAGATTGCCAATAGTATAGTAACAGTGTAATGAAAGACAGCACTAATGAAGTTATTGCTATTTTCATTTGCAATTTTCTGTTCTTAAATAAAAATATGGTGAGCAATGCAACAGTAGCAGTGGCAACGGTAAAAGTGGTTAATAAAATATTGTACGATGCAGTCATATTGATTACCTCTTTAGGTATGGCATCATTTAATCTATGCCCTGCATAAAAAGAGGTTTTTAAAGATAAAATGCCCAAGGTACTTGCAATAAGTAGGAAAACAGTTTGAATACGTTGAATCATATTTTTGTTATTAAAAGATGTCAAATATAGAACAGTACAAAGAAATGATGATGGCTGCTTAGAAATACCTCAACAATTTTTGCAGAAGCTTATGTTGCAGAAGAGCAAATGCTGGAGCAATATTCGTAAAGTCCCAATAATGCAAAGCCTAATGTTAGCTGTAGTTTTGCTCAAGTATTATGTTTACTATTTTGCAAAGTCAATATGTAAATGTTCTGTTGTCCACCATAAAATTAGTGGGGTTAGCAAAAGTGGTAGTCCTAAAAACCAATATACTTTTCTTGTTCCTTGTCGTTGAACGATTTTGTCTGTTGATTTGAATTGAACGTAAAGGTCAGCAAAACGATTATTGTCGACGAAATAATAAAAGTAAGCAGCATAAATAATTCCAATAATTACCATCTCAGAAAAGAAATTATAAAACAGTGGTTTGAAATTTTGTCTTAGCAAGTCAATTGCAATAAGTCTAAGTACAATAGTCCAAAGCCAAGTAGAAAAGAAAAGCCCTAAAATTGTACGGCTCTCTGGTAAGATTTTTCCACGCCCATAAGTCTTCAAATATGTCTCTAAATAAAAACCGTCTTTATATAGTGAATTGTACAAACAGAAAAAATAAAAATGAAGTTTTTGCATTGTCTATAAAATTACTCTGAGTTATTTAATATGTGAGGTCTGTCAAAAAATTACAGCCAACACAAAGATTTATGTTATTATGTTTACTGCAAAATAAATTCTGCTGTTGAAAAATAAGTAAATTAGTGTCTAATAAAAAAGCCCACGTTTATAACGTGGACTTTTTCGTAAATTGTAATTTAAAAAATCTATCTCAAAATGGTAATGCTACCACTTCGTGGTTCAAATCCATAACCAAGTTGAATAACATAATAGTAAGTACCAACTGGCAAAGGTTTACCATTTGCATCATTTCCATCCCAAGGGCGACTGTAGCCTAAACGGCTTAAAACAATTCTACCATAACGATCAAACACTTGCACATTGGCACCTGCAAAATATTTCAAAGATGAAATATCCCAGTAATCATTAACTCCATCACCATTAGGGCTAAACACATTAGGTATTACTGGTTGGGTAAATGTTCTTACTGTATAGTAAAGCGATTTTGCAGGACAAACACCATCAGCTGTAACATCTACTTTGTAAACAATACTATCAATAAGTGGTGTGCAAATTGGATTTTCAATATCATTCAAATCAAGGTAGGTTTTGGTAGATCCAAAAGGAACTATTGTCGTCCACAAATAAGTATTACCTCCAGAAACATCTGGTTTTAATATGTCAGAAGTTCCAGCAAGAATATATTTAATACCATCATTAACAACAGGGAAAGTATCAATCATTGCAAGGAAACTAATGGTATCACTTCTACATCCAAAATTGTCATTAATGAAGTGTTCACCAATGTACGTTCCAGCAGGATAAATATGGTTGATAATTTTTGAGCTATCCAATGCAAAGCCATTATCTCCCCAAATCCAGTAGCTTTTAGCTGTGTTACCACCACTTGAATCTTTAAAGAAAATTGGCGTGCCAATACACACTCTTGGCGTATCGTGATTTAGTGGATTAACAGAATAATTTGCCTTAGGCTGATTGTGTATGGCACTTGCACTTAACACATTTGATGCAGCACCTACACATCCATCTTTACTGGTTACTGTTAACTTAATGGTATAGTTGTTTGATACGGTAAAAATATGTGTTGGATTTGGCAATGGTGTGCCAGATACAGTATCTTTTGAACCGCTTGCAATATCTCCAAAATCCCAGCTATGTGTAAATTGTGCTTCACTTCCATCAGCAATAGTTGATGAATCGCTAAACTGTGCTGCCAAAGGCAAACAAACAGCAGCAGGCAAGCCAAACTTAACAGCGGGCAAAGAATGCACATTTACCACAGTTGCAACAGGTGTTGAAGCCATACAACCACTATCACTTGTAACAGTAAGGTTAACGTTATAAGAACCCGTTGTAGCGTAATTATGTGTAGCTATTTGTGTGCTTGCAGAGTCTAATCCTAAGCTTGTAGGATCTCCAAAATGCCAAGACCAAACTTTAATATCTCCACTACCAGCAGCTGTAGTTGAGCCATCGGTAAATGTTATATTATTCTTTTCGCAAGTAGGGTTACCAACTTTAATAATTGGTGTTGGTAAAGCCCAAATCAATACATTAAATATTGCAGTAGTTGTTCTACAACCGTGGCTATCATCTGCATAATGCTTACCAATGTAAACAGTTGCAGCAGGATAAATATGAGAAACAGATTTGCCAGGATTTACCAATGCAGCTGTATCGCCAAACTCCCAATAACCTTGATTAACGGTTGGTGTATTTTGGTTTGCAAATAAAATGGCATTGCCAACACAGGTTCTGATAGTATCATTGCTGCCATTGATGGTTCTACCATTGGCACTAAATACTGGATTTTGTTGAGGAAATACAACACTACTTAATTTAACTACCAAAGAATCTTTACAACCATCTTTGCTTGTAACAATCAACCTTACAGAATCTGTCGGTGATCCAGCATACAAATGGCTTGTATTCGGCAAAGGAGTTCCTGTTGCAGAAGTATTATCTCCAAAGTTCCAATAATGTGTAAATTGACTTTCGCTGTTATCCGCAATTTTTGAGGTATCAGTAAAGCCAACAGGTGTACCACTACAAACCCCAGCAGGAACTATAAATCCAACCACTGGTTTAGGATGAATAGTAATGGTAACAGGCGTTGCTGTAGCACTACAGCCACTATCGCTTGTTGCAGTAAGGTTTACTGTGTAAGTATTGTAAGCTGCATAATTATGCGTTGGGTTTTGTAGTGTTGAAGTATTAGTACCACTTCCTGCATTTCCAAAATTCCAAGACCAAGAGCTAACATTTCCTGTGCCAGCACCTGCTGTTGAATGGTCAGTAAATGTTACACTACTTTTCTCACACAAAGGCGAACTTGTTATGAAGCTAACATTTGGCAAAGCCCAAACTTTTATTGGTGAAGTAGCCGAATCTCTACAATGGCTTGCAGGAGTTACAGTTTCAAAAACAGCTTTAATCAAATAAGTTCCCACACCAGCTACAGCAGGATAAAAAGTATCTGCAACAACAGCTGTTCCAGAATAATAGTAATTGGTTAAAGCAGCATTGTTAAACACACCACTTGAATCGTGTGCTAAATGAATGTAGCGTGGTGAGGCATTTAAGCAAACTCCTTTCAATGTATCAAAAATAACTTTAGGACTTCCATAAACAGTAATTGTTTGTTCGATAGAATCCATACAAGTTGTGCCTGAATATGCATACAATCTTACAACATAAGTTTGTGTAGTTGGTAAAGAAGGGTATTTATGTACATAATTTTTGCTGCTACCAGCTGCTCCATTAGCTGGAGAATTATCTGTTTGCACAGCAACGTAATTGTTTGCAGCATCCCATCTTATCTCAACTTTTTTAACTGTACCAATTGCAACTCTTGATGTATCGGTTAATGTAACATCACCATTGCTGCACAAGCCAGAAGCATTGCCAATGCTGAAACCTGGCACAGGTTTGCTACCAGAAATGCTGAAAGTATCAGTCTTAGTATCTGTGCAACCATTTAAAGTTGTAATGCTATGATTGATATAATAAGTTCCCACACCTGCATAAGTATGTGATGAATCTTTAGTTGTAAATGTTCCAGTGCCATCGCCAAAATTCCAGGTGTAGGTATATGGCGTTTGGGTACTATCGTCAACAGCAACTGTGCTATTATCTTGGAAGAATAAAGAACCACTCGTAATACAACTGCTTGGTAAAATAGTACCTGCAACAGGTTTAGGGTTTACTTTAATGCTCCAGATTGCTGTATCACTTACACAACCTTTATCTGTGCCAATAACTAATTTAACTGTATAAAATGTATTTGTTGAATAAATGTGCTGTGGATTTTGTTGGGTTGAAGTTGTATTATCTCCAAAATTCCAGTACCAGCTATTAACAGTCTGTCCTGTACCGCTGCTTGCATCAAAGAAACTAGCGTTACTACCTACACAAGCTTTTTTATCAGAAGTATTAGCAATTAATGCAGTTGGTTTATTATAAACAGTTGTAACATTTTGAGTTTTCACGGTACTCACACAACCAAAACGGTTAGTAGCAGTTAAGGAAACTGCATAACCACCAGCACCTGGTGCAGATGAGTATGCAAATACTGGATTTTTAACATCGCTTGTATCAGCTGGAACACCAGTTCCAAAACTCCAATGGTAGCTGTATGGCACACCTGTTGGATTAGATAAATTTGCTGTATCACTTGTATTTGTAAACAATGTATTTCCTGGCAAACAAACACCAGAAGGTAATACAAAATTAGCGACTGGCTGATGAACCACCACCACAGTATCTTGAACTATAGCACTTGGGCAACCAGCAGCTGTTTTAACAAAATGTTTTACAATATATTTTCCTTCTGTTACATATTGGTGTGAAACAGGATTAGGAGCAGCATTTGAGGAATCAATTGCAGTTGCAGAGCCATCACCAAAATCCCAGAACCATTTTGCAGCAGCAGCTGATGATGTTGGGGTAAACACTACAGAAGCATTAGGGCAAATTGTATCTTGCGATTGGGTGAATGACGTACTGATATTATAAGCTAAACTTACAGTTACACTATCTGTGGTAAAACAACCAACACTGTTGATAGTTGTAAGTTTAACAGTATAAGAAGTATTTGCTGGATAATTGTGTGGGTTAATGTGTGGGTTTGGTGCAGCTGCAGAGCCAGCAACAACAGTATCTAAAGGCAATGTTCCATCACCAAAATCCCATATCCATTTCAATAAAGTTGTTCCTGCCAATGGTGTTGAAGCATCTGTAATAGTAACTTTAGTTGTACCACAAGCACCTGGTATTGCTGTAAACGAGATGTCATCGTGGCCAACAATTACATTAATATATTCATTATCCAAACCACCACAATCACTACTGAAAGTACCATTAACAGTAACTTTCACTTTATAAGCACCCTCTTGGAGAAATGTATATTGAGCTGGCGATTTATATATATAAAAAGTTCTGCCATCTTTTACAATAGTACCAATACACAACGGTTTAGTTGTACTTGGGTTAATTGTACCAGGTTGTGGACCAGTTGGTGAGTAAGAAGTAGCATCTGCACCTGGATCCCAGATAATACTTGTAACAGTTGAAGTATCATAAGGCAATGCTATTTGCAGGGTAACTAAATTATTAACACAGGTTTTTACAGAGCCAGATGCAGTATCTGAACCATAGGGGTTAAGTGAAAATTTAACTGCAGATAGATTATTGATTGTTGTACCAGCATTGTAACCATAACTTTCTCCATCACCCATACCATAAGCAATAGCATTAAATGGATAATCTGATTTTAAAGTATGTGAAGCACTTGGAGCTACTTTAAATTTTGCCCAATAATAACTAGTATCGTAAGGATGTTTAACAAAAGCATTAACAATACTAATAGTTCCCCCTGCATCATAACAAGTGGTTGCAGTGGCTGTGGTTTGATTTCTACCTGTATCAGCAGTGGCTAAACCATCTAATCTAAAGCTAGCTACACCAGCTTTTTTAATAACAACATTTATATAGTGTCCATTATATGTTGCAGATGTTTTTTTAATTGGAGCAGAATAAACTGTAGCTTTAGTAATTGCTTGTTGAACTGGACTAAGAATAATCATTTCAGGATCTCCATTACCCTTTGCTCCATTTGAGTTTGCACAACCACCAGCAGTAATAAATTGTGTAACATTAATAGGTTTATCACTTTCAATTAGCAATGATTGAAAGCTGTTAATTTGATAAAATAAATTATTGATAAGACCAGTTAAAGGCGTTGTATGTGTAGGATTATTAACCCAAACTTTTGTTGTAGGATCATCAACTGTAATTCTATACACATTGTATTCCATCGTTTTGGTAGGTACAGATATATATTTTGTACCCCAAGCTACTCTAGGAAACATCTGTTGTATCATATGGTCAGAACCAGATGAGGCATTACAATTTGATGCATTCACCAAGCAACGTCCATTACCACCAAATACAGCAATTTTCTTATCACAAGTTGTCCAAACTTTACTTCCTGTTAAATCAAGCCCATTTGCACTTGAACCACTACCTTCTATATAACCCATTGCATTAAAAACCTCACCTTTATTTAAAGTAAAAGGACCATAAGTAATTCCTTTTTTATACTTTACCAATGCAGCAGTATGACCATCTGTAAAAATTGAACCTGAAGAGCCTGTACTGGAGTCCAACACATCCTGACTAGGCGTAAACCATACAGGAGTATTGTTATCATTTGCAATTGCAAAAAAGTAAGAATTTGGATTAGAGTTATTAGAAAATCCTCCATTATATGCAACTGCACCTTTTTGTCCTCCATAAGCTTGAACTGTGTAAGAAGAGTTCCAGGTATTTGTTGGAAAAATCATTGCCCCGGCTGCTGTGTTATTATTTGCATAAGTATGCATCCAAACTGAAACAGGTGTACCATTTGAGCTGTAAATATGAATGCCTCTTCTTGAAATACCAGTGTAGTATAATCTCGCATCTGGCAAACCATTTGGATTCAAATTATCGCCAGCATCTCCAGTAGGAAAATCTTTAATTTCAACAATACTATTTGCTGGAATATTAATATTGTTTTTTGGAAAGCCAACTGCACCTGAAATACCAGGTAATTCTATATTTACAATAGCTGGTTGACTACCTGCTGCAATGTATATAGATAATTTGCCTTCAGCAGCATCGCCTGCTTTTCTATCATTTCTTTCCTGATAACCATTACCACACCAAAAATCAGTACCTGCATTAGAAAGTGTATCTGGGTTTTGAACCACATTAGTAGTTAAGAAAACAGTATCTGCATTTGGAGTAACTGTTCCTCCACCACTATGCAAAATTGCTGCTTGCAAATTACCGTAAGGTGTGCTTGCAGATTTTACATAAATAATTTTATTGGTAATAGTTCCATTTACATAAGGAACTGTTAGAGAAGTTCCATAAACACCATTCAAAGTACCACAAATAGAATAACCTTGAGTCGTTGGACTAACGTTAATTGTTACAGTTCCTGCAACAGGGGTTAAATAGTTTGCGTTTAATTTATAACTTAAAATAGGTGTTGTATTGTTAAAAGTAATATCTCCAAAATCCAACACGTTTGGCGTAGCAGAAATTACTGGTGCAGGTGGCCCTGTAATAAAAGAATCTAAATTTCCATACCCAGCACCTAATTGATTTCTGGCATAAGCCATTATATAATACTTTGTATTTGGCGTAAGATTTTTAAGAATACTTGTATAGTCAGCATTACCCACACCATCAGATGTTGCTCTAGTAGGTAGCACAGCAGGATACACCAAATTGCTGGTTGTTGCATCAAACAAAACTCCTTTTTCTACAACACCATATCCACCACTATCTATCCATATTCCACCTGTTGTGGCTTTGTTAGATAATACATTAGTTGGTGGTGATGTGTTCAACAGAGGTACAGAATAATTGTAAGTTGTCAATGCTACTATTTCTGTAGATATAATAGTATCTGCTTGTGTTATAATAAAAGCTCGTATGTAATAGGTTGTTTGAGGTGTTAATCCACTAATCATTTCGTTTAATGGAGATGTTACAGAAGAAGCATAAACCACTGAACTATTGGCAAATGTTGGTACTGTATTGGTGCTGTAAATAAAGCCTGCTTGAGTAGCTAATTGATAACCTGCCCCTGTGTCAAAATTTCCTTTTGCAATACCTGTATAGGTTGATGTAGGTGCAGCAGAGTTGGCGTGAACACTGGGTTTTACAGCAGGTGGTGTAATAGTTTTGCCATAAAATATTAATGTATTAATTCTTACATCTTGCCCTTTTGTAGTAGCAGTACCAAAAAAGAAAAGTCTAAATTTGTATGTGTGCGTGTTATAGAATCCTTCATTTAAAGGTGCAAAATGAACAGTTATTTTTGTGTTGGTGCTTTGTGCTGTGGCTCCAGTTATAGAATGCCAAGCCCCCACTCCATCTACCTGATACATTGGCACTGCAAATAAAGCCTCTGAACTGTTTACTGCATTTACAATGTAACTAATACTATCCAACGTAAAATCATAGTTTGCTTTAGGGCTAATAGTTACATCAAGATTGTATTCATCTGTTGGAGAATTGGGCCAAGTATTTACTCCCGAATTAAGTTTCATTCTTAACCCACTACCATTGTAGCTACCAGCTGGCGTGCTTGCAATTTGTGTACCCACAGTTACAGCACTAGCATTCACATTAGCACTTGTACCAGACGCAAGTGTTGTACCTACAGGTGGATTTGTTCCTCCAGATTTTAATGGATAAGTAGCTATAAATTGTGCCTTTGTGGTAAACACACAAAGCAGCAACATAGCAATAGAAACAAACTTCTTTAAAGACGAATTTATGTGCATAGCAATCCTTTTATATAACGAGAGTGGCAAGAATATATATTCTTTACAATCGGTAAAATTAAAAAATATGACCCGTAACGCTGCATTTGATTGCTGCAAAACAGCAACAATATGTGCAAACGTTACCAAGTAAAGTTATATAAAAAATTTAATGATGTGGGTGCTAACTTGTAATGATGCTAAAAACGAAGATAACGCTGCCTGACAAAAAAATAATATTATTTATTTTCAAGTTAAAAACGAAATAGCGTAGTTGTTTGAGTTATCAGTTTTTCGCGTAGAAACAAATCATTTTGCATTTTATTGCAACACTTCTCAGTGTCCTCTGTGGTTATATTCTAATTAACTTATAAAACCTTTTTGTTTTCTCTGCGTAAAAAACTTTGCGTTCTTTGCGGTTAAAATAATTATCTGCTTGCAATGCAGCAATATCAATAGTTTGAAGGTTTTACATTTTATTCAATATTTCTCAGTGTTCTCTGTGCCTCTGTGGTCATATTTTACTCAACAACAAATTTCTTAGTCCCCAAAATGGTTTGCAAAAAGTAATTACCTGCTTGCAATGCAGCAATATCAATAGTTTGAAGGTTTTGATTTAAAATAAATGTTTTCACAATTTTGCCTTGTGCAGTTACAATTGTAGCAGTTGTATGTGTTAATAATGATGAATAAACACGAATGTTTAAAGTGTTTTTTGCAGGATTGTTCACAATGTCAAATCCAGTGCTTTTATCTTCTGCCAGTTTAATAATATTTGAGTAGGTATAGGTACCATTTTTATCAACCATTTTCAATCGTAGGTAAACAATATTGTTTTTTGCTATTGAGTAAAAATAACTATTGTTTCCACTGCCCTTTGCAGCAATTTCTACAATAGGTTTAAACGTTCTGCCATCTGTACTTTGCTCTATTAAGAAAAACGAAGTATTGATTTCATTGGCAGTGTTCCAATACACAAGAACCTTATTTTCCTTCTCTTTGGGTATAGCATTAAAACTCGTTAATGCAAGTGGTAATGTGCTACCAATAAGTGTATGAGCAGTGTTAGTAACAATAGGGCTGTTGTAATCGAAATAGTTGGAAGCAGTATTTGGAACCAGAGTACCATTAGTTAAAGTGGTTAAAGGCTTCACTCCAAAGCTTACAAATCCATTGCTACCTGTTTTGTTTGTATTGCTATCGGGTAAATAAATATCTATAAATTCGAAGAAAACAACATTCCCCTTTACTGTTGTTCTACACAAGTGAGAACTACCTGTAAATTGCAACTGATCCCATTGCACCAGGGAACTTAAAGTATCTGCAATCACAACATTAAAAGCCGTGTCTGTGCCTGTGTTTTGAAAACGAATGGTATAATCAATCCAATGATTATTATCTGCTACCTGTGCCACACTAAGGTTTGGTGTAGCTTGTTTATCATTGGGGTCGTAACTACTGCGAACAATTGTTGTAGCCGTATCTGTTGCATTTACAGAATTTGTGTTAATGCTTGCGACACTTGTTACAGTAGAACCCAATGATGCTGTGGTTTTCACGGTAAAGTAAGCAGCAAAATAACCTGCTTGCCCAGGCACAATATTGCCAATATTTAAACTTAAATTATTGCCATTGTTGGCAACACCATTTACAGAACTTGAATCATAAATAAGTAAACTGCTATCATAATTAAAATGAATAGTTGGTGTTGATAAAATTGTTGTACCAACGTTTTCATATTGCATCCAATAAGGATATGAACAACCTGGACGAGCAGCCCAATTTGTGGGTGTTAGCTTTATTGCAATGCTATCTTTTATAACATTTGGTTGCAAAGCAAAAGTGTCAATTACCAAGGTATCATAAGTTGTAAAATTGTGTGTATAGCTTGCTGGCACTACATTGTAGAAGTTGGGTATATTTGGCGTGATGGTGTAAGTGCCTAAACTATCTGCATTGATGTATGATGTTCCCTGTGTGTTGGTATATGAGTAGTTATTGTTTGATAATGTGAATTTAATATTATGACGTGAATATTCGCTTATATCAAATTTATTATTGCTGTTTTGGTCTGTATATACAAATGATTGAATGATTGGAAATGATTGACAATGATTGATGTTATTAGTGGGATTACAAACTGGAATATCAAGAACAATATCATTTGAATCACGAATATTAGTCGGATATACTAATTCTTTTGATATACATTTTATTTTATTACTATCAACTCTAATGTAATTTAAGTTACCAGATTCTGGCAAGAGGGGTAAACAATGGATATTATTATTTTGACAGGAGATATAAGTCAAATTTGATAAGTTTTTTAATTCAGGAAGTTCGGTTAATTGATTATTAGTACAACGTACTGCAACTAAACTTAATGGCAATTTTGGTAATTGCGTTAAATTGTTATATGAAACTTCTAACCATTCCAATGAATCTGGTAACTTTGGTAAGAAGGTAAGCTTATTATTTTCAGCATAAAAATCTTTAAGTGTAGATGGTATATTTGGTATTGAGCTAATTAAACCATTTGTACAGAACAGAAACTTCAATTTATCCGGCAAAACTGGTAGGGTATTTAACTTATTATAATACAAATAGATTTCTTGAATACTTTTTGGCAAATCAGGAAGTACACTAAAATTTGAATAATTACATGAAAAAAAAATTAGGCTATCAGGTAATTTTTGAAAACCAGTAATAAAAGGGTTATTAGAAAAGTTAATTTCCCACAGAGTGTTAGGCAATTGGGGTACAACACCATTTAATAAATTATATCGAGTAGTTAAATACCTAAGCTGCTTGAAATATTGAATACCATCAATACTCTCTAAAGAAAGATTATCTAAAAATAAACTATCCTCATTTAACACAACGCCACAAGTAGTATCCATTCTTCCAAGAGTATCAAAACAACTTGGATACTGAGATTTCAAATAATTCCTAAAATTGCTATCAGGTATATTTACATATTGTGCATCACTTTTTGAAGCAATAAAAAACAGGCAACATATTAAAACTAAATATTTTCTCATAAACAAAAGTTTAGGTTTTAAAGGTATAACTCTATGACGCTATTTTCTTTGTTTTCGCTGCCTTGGGTTAAAATTATTTTCCCACATTTCTAAAATAAACAGTTAAGTCTAAACAATCATCCTTCGTTCATCCTTCGGTCATCCTTCGTTGCAACTCCCACCTTACTTCCAGTCAACGCCCTATCAACTCCCTACCTAAGCCCTATGAAGCCCTATCAAAATAAAAATCTTAATTACCCAATCAACCCAACTCCTATGTTTGCACAATGGAAAATTTACAAGAAATTATACAAGAAGTATGGGTAAACAGAGACCTTTTAAAACAGCCCAAATATCAGGATGCAGTTAAAGCAGTCATTGAAGATATAGATAAAGGCAGATTGCGTGTTGCTTACCAGACAGAAACTACCTGGAAAGTAAACGAATGGGTGAAGAAGGCAATACTATTGTATTTCGCCATTCAACCAATGCAAACCTGGACAATAGAGCCATTTGAGTTTTACGATAAAATGTTGCTTAAAAAGGACTATGCAAGTTTGGGTGTGCGTGCAGTGCCACACGCTGTAGCTCGTTATGGTGCATACATAGCACGCAATGTAGTGTTAATGCCAAGCTATGTAAACATTGGTGCTTATGTAGATGAAGGCACAATGGTTGATACTTGGGCAACTGTAGGTAGTTGTGCTCAAATAGGCAAGCACGTTCACCTGAGTGGAGGTGTGGGAATTGGTGGTGTGCTTGAGCCTTTGCAGGCAACACCAGTTATCATTGAAGATGGCTGTTTCATAGGCAGTCGTTGCATTGTTGTAGAAGGTGTGGTTGTAGAAAAAGAAGCAGTATTGGGAGCAAATGTTGTGCTTACACAAAGTACCAGAATTATTGACGTAAGTGGCGACACTCCTATTGAACATCGTGGTCGTGTACCTGCACGTAGCGTAGTAATTCCTGGCAGCTTCACCAAAACTTTTCCTGCTGGAGATTATCAGGTTGGTTGTGCATTAATTATTGGTAAACGCAAGCCCAGCACAGATTTAAAAACAAGTTTAAACGATGCACTAAGAGATTTTAATGTGAGCGTGTAAACATATATTTTGTAAATAAAAAGGCTCGATACATAAATGTATTGAGCCTTTTTATGGTTAATAATTATTACTTAATTATTTCAAATCTTCAGCTTTTAAGCCAGTGTTAACTTTAACATCTTTAATGTTAACTGAAATTTTAGCTCCAACAAAAGATACCATTTCTGTTGGCATTTGCACGCCACCAAATGTTTTGTAATTGCTATACACAGTATATAGATTCATTTTACCACCTTGTCCATCATCTTCAACGTGTGTATTTTTAAGTTTTAAACCAGTTTCAACATCATAATAATTTGTAAACGTTCTTCCCTTTGCCGATGCTATTTCAACTGCATAAGCATCTTTACCATCAACTGCATCAATGCTTTTAACGGTATAAGTGTATTTATTTTTTTGATAATAAACTTCGTTTACAAAGCAAGCTTCTTCATCCAATTCTTCCTTGTCTTTATCTTCAACTGGAACACTTTGTCCTTGTTGAGATTTGGCATACACACCACCTTTCACAGACTCTGAAAATAATGTCATAGGCCCAGCAGACATAATCATTTCGAAGTGTGTTGGCAATATATATTTTTGAGAAACTGCAAAATCCATTGGAGCTCCTTCTACCTTAGCAGTGCCACTCATATCTATATCTTTTACAGCAGCAATTGCAGCATCACCACCAACTGCAGTAATATATTTTTTAATGATACTTTCTCCAGTAACAGATGGGTCAACAGGCTTGCTGGTTGGGGCTTTAGCTTCATTACCATCAATGTCATAATATTTTATTTCGCCATATTTATCCAATCCTTTTGCTACTTCTTTTGCATTACCCACAACAACAATATAAAGTGTTTTTGGAGTAATGTATTTATTAGCCATTTGTTGCACACCACCAACAGTTACAGCAGATAAATTTGACAAATATTTTTGATAATAATCTTTAGGCAAATTGTAACGGGCAACATTTAAAGCAAAGCTTGCAATGGTGCTTGGATGCTCAAGAGAACGAGCAAAACTTCCAGTTAAAGAATTTTTCATAGAACTCAATTCCTCAGCAGTTACAGGCTCTTTTCTTATCTTGTTAAATTCATACAAAAACTCTTGAATACAGCTATCTGTTTTTTCATTTCTTGCAGATGTTTCAGCAGAAAAAGAACCAACCAATTTATCAGCATTTACACCACCATAAGCACCATAAGTAAAAGCGTGTTTTTCTCTAAGGTTTGTGTTCAATCTGCTTGACAAATCTCCACCACCTAAAATGTTGCTTAATATTTTTGTTGGAATAGCATTTTCAGAA
>JANYEP010000058.1 GCA_025363075.1 Chitinophagaceae bacterium
GGAACAAATACAATTGACATCAGCAACCTTGCCAAAGGATTTTACTTAGTAAGCACTATTACAGAACAAGGAAAAACTACTAAGAAATTGGTGGTGGAATAAAAACAAGTTCGAGATTAGAAGTACGATTTATCAAACGCCCCGAAGCATTGTTTCGAGGCGTTTTTATTTACACACTTAATTGGACACTACCGAAATTTCAAGTTTCTTTGAACGCTTGGATTGATATAAAAAACTAATATGAATCATATACAAATAATAATACCAACTACCAATGTAGACCTACAAGATGTAGCAATAGCAATGCTTTCAGAAATTGGTTATGATGGTTTTGAGCAAGATGATAACGAAGTAAAAGCATATATTTTTGAAGAACAATTTGATGAAGCAGCTACAACAACATTGCTGCAGGAGCAACAGCTCACATTTACCAAAAATATTGTAGAAGAACAAAACTGGAATGAACTATGGGAAAGTAATTTTCAACCAGTTTTTGTTGATGATTTTGTTGGCATCAGGGCAGCATTTCACCAGCCATTGCAAGGTTTTGAACACGAAATTGTCATTACACCCAAAATGAGTTTTGGCACAGGTCATCACGCTACAACATTTTCAGTAATGCAGTTAATGCGTGAAATAAATTTTACGAATAAAACAGTATTTGACTTTGGCTCAGGTACAGGCATTCTTGCCATTCTTGCTGAGAAATTGGGGGCAGTAAACATTCTTGCTGTTGACAATGATGATTGGTGCATTGAGAACTCGCAAGAAAATATTGAACGAAACAACTGCAAGCATATTACAATAGAAAAAGTAAATGATGCAACCACTATAAACCCCTTTGATGTGGTGATTGCCAACATCAATAAAAATATTATTCAGGATAATTTTGAGTTGATACACCAAGCTTGTAAACAAGGTGGGCAAATTGTTTTAAGTGGATTATTAATAGAGGACGAAGAGGATATTTTAGCCTTGTCAAATGCAAAAAAATGGCAGCATATTAAAACACTTACCAAAGGTGCGTGGATAGCAATGCTATATAAACTATAGTATTTCAATAAATAGCAAGAATAGAGCTTATGTTAATTTTGAGTTATTTTTTGACTCAGTCCTTTATATTTGCACTTACACTAAAATTGTTTACGCTCGACGATGAATGAATTCGTACTAATAATACTGGCTTATTGCATTGGTTCTATTCCTACTGCTGTTTGGATTAGTAAGCATTTTTTTAATATTGACATAAGAGATTATGGTAGTGGTAATGCAGGTGCAACCAATACTTTCAGGGTTTTAGGAAAAAAATATGGCAGCATCGTAATGGCTGTTGATATTATTAAAGGCGTTGTTGGTACTAGCTTATGGATTTTAGTTCCCCAATATTTAAATATTACTACAGAATCAGATCAGCTACACCGTACCAATTTTATGATTGGTTTAGGAATGGCTTCTGTTATTGGTCACATCTTTCCTTTGTGGGCAAACTTTAAAGGAGGCAAAGGTGTGGCAACTTTATTTGGAATGGCACTTGCCATTCAACCCATTGTTGCTGTTTTATGTGTTGCAGTTTTTTTGTTGGTTTTATATCTCACACGTTTCGTTTCTCTAAGTTCTATTTTGGCTGGCGTTTCGTTTATGGTATTTATACTTTTTGTTTACAATGCACACGAGCCTTTGTATAGAATTTTTGCCATCATTGTTGCATTGATGGTGGTACTTACTCACCAAAAAAATATCAGTAGAATATTAAATGGGACTGAAAGTAAAGTGCCTATTTTTAAATATCGCGATAGACGTAAAGAGAGAAAAGGGCGATAAGTATTGACTTCATTAAAAGTCAGTTCTCAAATACTTCAAGAATAATTCTAATGCTTCTCTTTTAGGTGTATCAAAATCGTAAGATATATTCTCTGTAAAATATTTCTTTAAATCATAATGGGTAAAATCAAGCTCAGCAATAACTGCATCAATATTGTTTAATCCAATGCTATTTGCTTTATTAAATTTATTAATAAAATCTTCATCAATTGGTTTATTGGCAACCCAAGTTGCAAACACAAAAGGTAAGCCTGTAAAGGATTCCCAAGCAGTTGCTAAGTCATAATTATACTCAAAATTGTTTCTATACTGCAAAGCCCTATCACCAATGATAACACCTGCTGTTGTACCTTCAATTTCATCAATGTAATTTTCTTTAGCTTCAACAAACTGCAAATTTTTTCTCCAGTAGTATTTTAATAAAACCTTCGTTAAGGCTACAGAAGTTCTGCTTTGATAATCGAGCAAAACAGTTTCTATTTTTTCAATAGGTTGGTGGCTAAATAATGAAACACTTGCTACAGCTGCATTTGCACCAATGCAGTAATTGCTTATTAGATGGTAGTTTTTCAACTGTGTCAGCACAGCAACAGGCACAAGCCCAATATCAATTTCATCATTCAACAACATAGCTGCAATGCGTGAAGGATATGCTTCAATTAAATCAATATTTTTTATTATTTCACTTCGTTTAATACCATACAAAAGCGGCTTTGTGTTTAAATAGCTTATAGCTCCTATTCTAATCTTATTCAATTCTGTTAAGTTTGCAGCAAATTAAAAACGTTTATTAGTTAAATGGCTAATACGTTTTAGTTTATTTATAACTTATATAAAAATATGGAACTAAACTCACTTACAGCAATCTCCCCTATTGATGGAAGATATAGAAAACAACTTGCTTTTTTAGACGAATATTTTTCTGAATATGCTTTAATGAAGTATCGTGTTAAGGTGGAAATTTTATACTTTATTTTTCTTTCAAAAAAGAAATTCTTTCCAATTTCTGCCAAAACAAAAAATGAGTTACTAAAGTTGATAGACGATTTTAGTATTGCTGATGCACAAGAAATAAAACAAACAGAAACCATTACTAACCACGATGTAAAGGCAGTGGAATATTTTATTAAAAACTTTCTTAAAAAGCAAAATGAAACAAAAAGTATCGAGTGGGTTCACTTTGGTTTAACATCTCAAGATGTCAATAACACTGCAATACCACAATCTATCAAGCATTTTTTTGAGTACGAATATTTACCAAGTATTTTGAATTTGCAAAATCAACTTACAGGATTTGCAAAGAAGCATAAAGATATTAGTTTATTAGCCAGAACACACGGTCAGCCTGCATCTCCCACAAAACTTGGAAAGGAAATAATGGTTTTTGTAGAGCGTTTGCAAAATCAAATTCAGTTGTTGGTGCATATTCCTTTCTCTGCAAAATTTGGTGGTGCCACAGGAAATTTCAATGCTCATCAAGTTGCTTTTCCAGAAAAAAAATGGATAAACTTGGCCAATGAATTTGTAGAAAAAGATTTGGGTTTGCAACGTCAGCAATACACTACGCAAATAGAGCATTACGATAATTTGGCTGCACAATGTCAGGCTGTAAGTCGCATCAATACTATACTTATAGATTTTTGCAGAGACATTTGGCAATACATTAGTCAAGATTATTTTAAACAAAAAACAAAAGCTGGTGAAGTAGGTTCATCTGCAATGCCTCATAAAGTAAACCCTATAGATTTTGAAAATGCAGAAGGGAATTTAGGAATGGCAAATGCTATTTTTGAACACCTTGCTGCCAAGCTTCCTATCTCTCGTTTGCAAAGAGATTTAACTGATAGCACTGTGTTGAGAAACATTGGTGTTCCATTTGCACACACAACTTTGGCTATGCTTTCTATTAAAAAGGGCTTAGAAAAATTAGTGGTAAATGAAGCAAAAATCAATGAAGATTTAGATAATAACTGGGCAGTTGTTGCAGAAGCAATTCAAACTATTTTGCGTAGGGAAAATTATCCTAATCCTTATGAAGCTTTAAAAGATTTAACTCGTGGAAATGCACAAATAACTAAAACAACAATGCACCAGTTTATTGATGCATTGAAGATTAGTAAAGAATTAAAGAAGGAGCTGAAAGCTATATCACCATTCAGCTACACTGGTGTTAATAGCAGTTACTGATAGTGGTTAATTTTGGAAGAGGGTTTTTACTTCAGCAGATGATATTGCTCTATTAAATATATAAACATCATCTATTTTTCCTTTAAATAAACCGCCTTGGGTATCATATCCACCAATCACTGTCCAAAAGCTTGCAGTAGGATAGTTGATACTATTTGATGCAAATGGAACAGTGTTTTGAATAATCAATTCACCGTTCACATACAAACGCATAATTGAGTTTATGTGATCGAATGTACCTACAACGTGAGCCCAGGTTTTTGCAAAATATAAACCGCCAGGTTCAACGATTTCGTTGTATGTATCGCCAAGTAAAACATCTTTTCTTACAGCAAGGTTTGTGCTGCCCGAACCATTTGATTTAAAATATAAAACGTAAGGATCTTTTCCTACATCTGCATTACCGTGCCAAATAATTCCTCTTGAATCTGTTGGGTAAGCATCGGGTCTTATCCATGCAGCAATTGTGAAGCTATTTTTTAAATCGGTTGAATTTGAGTTTTGGATTTGCATATAGCTGCTGCTTCCATTAAAATAGTAAGCATTATTTTGAATTCCAAATCTATCAGTTGTAGGAGTACATCCATTTGGTGGTACTTGTGGATCGTTGTGATAAGGAGTGCTATCTATTGAATTGCCATTGAAAAGGAGTTTAACAACAAGTCCTGTTGTATCAACTTTGTCAGCATAAATTACATTAGTAATTGTTTCTTTTTTACAACCTACAAGGCTGGCTAACATTAGCAAGCCAGCCAATGCGGGTACTGTTCTTGTCATCTTCATTAGGGTAACGATATTCTATTATAAGAACGATGCAAGTTACCCTTTAGAATTGGTTACAAATACGTTGTGAAAAAATGAAAAGAAAGGATTTCCGTTATGCACAAATGTGCGTTAGAAACTGCAAGTAACTGTTATTTCTATATCATCAGAAATTCCTTCTGGAACCTTAATACCAAAGGCTTTGGGCTTTATTTTAAAAACGCTTTTAAGCGAAATTTTACCATTGGCAACAACAAGAGTTCCGCTTTGTTTCACTTTTTGAGCAACACCGTGCATTGTTAAAGTGCCTTCTGTTGTTACATTATAAGTTCCATTTTTTGTAAAGTTTACAGTAGCAATGTTGGCTATTGTACCTGCGAAAGTTGATTTAGGAAACTTGGTACTATTCATATATTCAGCATCGTTGAAATGCTGCTCCATTAAATTATTTTCAAACTTAAAACCCTTTACAAGGGCGAGAAAAGTAATTGCTCCTGTTTTATCATTTAAGGTACATACAGATTGACTATTAGTAGCCTCTGCATCTTCTGCAACTGTGTGTGAGAAGAATTTTATTTTAGCAGATTTAGTTGAATATGTTTTTTGGGATAATGCAAAAAAAGGAACTGCAAACACGATTAAAATTAATATTTTTTTCATTGATTTATTTTTTGATAATAACACCTTCGTTAAATTGAACATCTCCTGCAAAGCCACTACATTTACCTTTAATGATAGTTTCTACACCAGCCTTTAATGGTTCAATACTATCTTTTAAAATAAAATAAACTGCTACAGAACTATCTGATGAATTTAACCAAACAGACGTTTTTCCATTTTCTATTTTCGATTCTTTAACAATACCACTTACCTCTATAACCTTATCACTAAACAAACTATCAGAATGGCTTTCATTCGTCTGATATGATTTTACAATATCCACAGCAGTAACTCCTGCTCCTTTTCTTGCAGTAAAATTTCTGTACCAATCGGTAGTTGGTAATTTAAAAACAAAAAACCATACGCCTGCAAAACCAACAACAGCAAGAATAAACAACCATTTTATTATTTTTTTCTTATTCATAAATAAATATTTTTACAAAGTAAATGCCTTTTAAAAACAAAAGAGATTAACATCATTAATCTCTTTTGTTTTTATTCTTTTCTCGAAAATTATTGCAAAATCAATGATTTTGTTTGTTGAAAATTGGTTGACTCAAATTTTACAAAGAGCATACCTTTTAAATTATCAACTTTTGGAACAAACTTAATTGTATTGCTTCCTGTTGTTAAGTTAGTAACTAAATATTGCAAACTTCTTCCTGCTTCATCCATTACAACAATGTTCATTGTTCTTGCTTTATCGCTTAAAATTTCAGCTGTTACTTGTTCGTTTTTGCGAATTAAAGTTGGATAAATATTTTTAAGTGTTACACCAGTAATGATAGGCTTAATGCTAATATTATTTGAATATCTTGC
>JANYEP010000081.1 GCA_025363075.1 Chitinophagaceae bacterium
AAATTGTATTCAAAATTTTCGATAGCATGTTATTATTTATTTATCCTATATAATTACAACTAAGTGCTATTTTTGGAAAATAATTATTACTCAATTGGGGAAACTTACAGTAGATATTTATTTATGCGTTTTGTTTGCAAGTATCGCATTAGGCCTAATTTTTCTTATTCAAAATAAGAAGTATTCATATCTACATACATTACCTGTTTTTCTTATTTACATATACATTGTAGAACAATTTGCTGGGTATCTAAAAAATAACTACAAGCCAAATGCCTGGGTTTACAATTATTCAAGTGTAGTAGAAGTGGGTTATTATATGTGGCTTGTAAGTAAAATGTATGTTAGTAAAAAATATTTTAAAACAGCTACTATTGTCAATGCCCTAATAATTGTGGCATCACTTACTAATATCATTTTTTTTCAAGGTAAAAAAGGGTTTCATACCATTACTTTTGGTGTAAGTAGTATTTTGGTAATTATCACTTGCATTTACTATTACTACCAATTATTTGTGTATCCCTCAATAAGCACTTTATACAAACAAATGGAGTTTTGGGTGGTCACAGCCATTATGTTTGATTTTACTTGCGGCTTTCCTATTTTTTGTTTAAACAATATATATTACAATGCTGTATCAAAAAAAATATGGCCTATTATTATAGACTTTAACGACATCATCAACATTATTTTTTATTCACTATTTATTACAGCTTTTTTATGCAAAATCAAGAAATTCTGGCGGTAATAATTTTAGGCGTATTACTTGGGCTAATATTTATCGCATTTATAGTTATAATCATTTTTTTATACCAAAAAAGGCAGCAGGAACATAAAGTAGAAATGGCTACAATGCAGGAAGAATATGATCAGCAAATTTTGCGTGTTCAATTTGAAATGCAGGAAACTGTGCTGGCAGATATATCTAACAAACTTCACGATGCTGTTAAAAATAATGTTAATGCCATTGCAAATTCTGTAGCTGCAATATCATTAAAATTGGCAAATGGAATGATGAATATAGTTCAGGCAACAGAAAGTTTAAATAAACTATCACAGGATTTAATTGTAGTAAAAGAAGAAATAAGATTAACATCACATAGTTTATCATCAGACAGAATTTCTCAGGTAGGTTTGATTGATGCCATTCGTTTTGAAACAAAACGTTTGCAAAAAGATGGGCAAATTATGGTTTATTTTAATAATAGCAGCAATGTAGAATTTAGATTCAGGCAAGAAGAATCAGTTTACCTGTTTAGAATGTTTCAAGAGTCTATTGGCAATGTATTAGCACATTCAAAAGCTTCAGAATTAAAAGTAAATATCAGTGCTGAAACTGGCAATGTTTTTTTCCTACAAATCATTGATAATGGTATTGGCTTTAACGTAAATGAAAAGAAGAAAAGCAAGTTATCTGGTATTGGTTTAAGTGGTTTGCAAAAACGTGCTATACAAATTGGTGCAGATTTTAAAATAGATAGCAAACCCAATGCAGGCACAACTGTTAGCATTAAAATACCTGTAGCAATAAAAGTAATTGTTAAAGAAAATTTAGAGGATAGTGGTACAAAACCTATGTATAGTTTTACATAGAATATTTTCAAATTATTTTACTCCGTACACTCGCAATTTCATATCCTTTATTCTCAAATTAATGTTAGCTTTTTGTGTATATAGACCCAAGTTGAACACAAGGTTTTTATAATTTCTAAAATCACCCAATGTGAACATATCATTTGTAGATACTTCATTCCATTGCTTTTCTATATAGTCGCCTTTTGTCATTAAAACAATATCTCTGTTGCTCCAGTGCAAATAATTATTTCCTCCATTGGTAGTATCAACCAACGCTAATCTAAAAGATGGTTGATTTTCTAAGCCAGAAGTTAACAATATTACATTGGCCGAAAGCTCCATATACAAAGACTTATAGCCATTTGGTATCTTTAATACAGGTAATAGAATAGTATCACTTTCTTTAGTTACAACAAGATTGTTTGTTGTGTCAAAATGCTCAAGCAACAGGGTTTTATTACCCATTGAAGGCAATTTGTTAATAGGAAAAACCTTGTTGTTATCACATACATAAGAATTAATGATTTTAAAATTATTCAACAAATTTGTGATATGATTCTTAATGGAATCATTCTCTATTTTTTCTTGCAACAAATCTGGTGTAAGCTTGTAGAGTTCGTCGTTTGAAAGAAAATATTCTTTATAGATATAGTCATTAATTGATTTGCTGTAAGCCATAAAAGGCATTGACTGATTATTGCAAAAACTTGCACAAGTATCCATCACATCTGCAAGCCAGTGTACCTCTTTTGGTTGATAGGCAAGCTTATAGTTATTGAACAATAATGCACTAATTGTTGGTGTTAAATTATTGTGAGAGTTAACAGAATAAAACTTCTTTGGAGCTTTTAACATTGGCGAATACACTATTAATGGAACGTGATAATCATCAATGCTGCAAGTAGAAGGAAAAGAGCCAATATGATGATCGCCAGTTATAAAAAAAATAGTATTGGCAAAATCTTTTCTTTTAGCATAACGTGCAAAAAATGTTTTTAAGCAATCATCAGCAAACATAAACGTAGTAAGCACTTTCCTACATTCCTTCAATGTTTTTTTTATGTCTGATGAAACATTAATGTTCTTCATTTTCGCATCAAACATTTTCTCGTACACTGGTTTTTGTTCAAACAAATATGGCATATGAGAAGTAGCCGTATGATAAATATTTAAGTAGGGTGTTTGCTTTAAAGAATCCATTACTTCAAAGCTCCTGCTATACAAAGCATCATCAGGATAACCCATAGACCAACCTTCCTCTCCTACTCCCATTTCTTTGTATTTTGAGCCATATTTTTCAAGCACCATATCAGTGCCTTGCAAACGAATATAACCGCCCATATTATCAAAATCAGGATTGAACCCAATTAAGAATTTTGTGTGATAACCATTGGCTTTGCAAATTTTTATAAGGGACAAATGGTCTGGCATTACATTGATAGCAGAGAAACCTCTTTTACCATAAGGCAATGAGCCAGAAATTGCTGGATGTGCTGCAAATGTGCCAGGTGCTGTACTTAAAAAATTATCCCAAACCAAGCTACTATTTGACAATGAATCTAAGAAAGGTGTAAAGCTACTTGCATAAGCATTTGCTCCACTAAAATCTCTTGAAAGTCCTTCTACCACTATGATTACAACATTTGGAGGTGCAGTTTTATTAAGGTTAAAAAAACTCCCTAAAACATCTTTACCATCATTTGTGTGCAGCAAAGGATATTCTTTATTAGTGAATTGAAAAGGATGATTTTGTTGATAGAAATTTATCTCATTAGCAAGTTCTTCTTTGGTCAATTTACTTGCATCATATTTACCTTTTGTTTTAAAGTATTTGTAAGAATCTTTTATCCAATAACTAAGTTTATTGCAGGTTAAATAGTAAGATGAAACATTGTTAAACAACCTTTCTGATGGATTTGAAAAAAGAAAAAATACAGTTGAGATAAACGAAAAACTTACCAATAAAACAAGCGTTTTTTTCTTAAACTTTACCTTATCAAATACTTTATAATACAACAAATAATACAATGGAATGTAAATAGCAAAAGGTAAATAAATCAAATACCCGCTTGTCATCATTTGCTTTGTAGTTTCTACAGATTCTGCAATATCCCTTGTAAAAAATTCGTGATCAAATGGTGTGTTTCTTTCAGAAAAAAGAATAATTAAAGCGATGTAAACAACAATGTGTAGTGTGTTGATTAAATGAAAAAAAAATGTTGGCAAACGCCTATGAATAAAGGAGAACAAGAAATAAGGCAGCAGAAAAAAACTGCCAAAAATGAAGATGGTCCACACATCATACAACATTCCCAAAAACTCAAATCGAAAACTATTTGTTACAAATAATTTAGACGCTACTGCGAAATATTCATATACTCGCATTAAGCAAATACAAATAAGCAGCGAGATTAAAAATCTAAAATATTGTTGAAAAAAGGCTATGAATCTTGATGACATTTTTATACAGCTTCAGCATATTTTTTGAAATTATCTAAAATAGCCTGCCAGCCAGTTTGTTGCAATTCAATTGGGTTCTCATTCTCAGCTTCAAAAATTTCTACAACGCTTACTCCTGCTGCTGTTTGAGTGAATTGAATATTCGCTTTTCTATTATCACCTAATGTGTAGGCAATTTCTTCAAAAGTTTTTACCACTGTATATGTACCCATAAAATCAAATCCAAAACTTCCATCTTTTGCTTCCATTCTGTATGAAAAAATACCATTTACTTTTAAATCATTTTTAGCAGCTGTTGTGTGCCAATCATCAGAAGCATAGTTCCAATTAACAATGTGTTCAGGGTTTGTAAAGCAATCCCAAACCTTCTCAATGGTAGTATTTATAGTAGTTTCAACAGTTATAGCGTGTAGTGCTGACGGTTGTTGCATTTTATTCATATCCATATAAAGTACATTCCATCTATGCCCATCCAAATCTAAAAATCCAAAACCATACATCCAACCTTGCACCTCTGCTGGTTTTGAAAAAATAGTTCCTCCAGCAACTTCAACTTTTTTTGCAATTTCATCAACATCATCTTTACTTTCAGCATCAATAGAAAATAAAATTTCAGTGCCTTTACTTGTATCTACAAGTTCATTTTGTGTAAATGATTTAAAAGTATTTTCAGAAAACAGCATTAATACCAACTTGCTATCACCAATTAAAATGCAAGCAGAGTCTGCACTATTACCATAATGCGTGTTCAGTTCAAATCCAATATTTGTAAAAAAATTTCTTGAAGCCTCAATGTTTTTTGATGGAAGATTGAGCCATATTTGTTTTGTTGCCATTTCAATTATTTTAGAAGTTATTTTCGACTTCGCAAATTTATGTATTGCGGCATTTATTTATAGATAAAAAAGAGTTAAATATGAACTTACAACCTTATTTAAAAAATGAACTTGTAAAATTGAAACCCTTATCAGTAAACGATTTTGATGTGTTGTTTAACATTGCTTCCGATCCAGAAATATGGGAGCAACATCCAGATAGATTGAGATATGAAAGAGATGTATTTCAAAAATATTTTGATAGTGCAATTGAGTCTAAAGGTGCGTTTTTGATTATAGATAACAGTACCAATAAAATTATTGGAAGTACAAGATATTATGACTTTGATGAAGCCAAGAAAGAAGTTGCAATAGGCTACACTTTTATTACAACAAAATATTGGGGAACCGATTACAACAAAGCTCTTAAAAAACTAATGTTAGATAATGCTTTTAGATACGTTGAAAAAGTTTTGTTTCATATTGGAGAAAACAATATCCGTTCGCAAAAAGCCGTTGGAAAATTGGGTGCAATATTCATTGAGAAAAAGGATAAATCACTGACTTACGCAATTTCAAAAGTTGATTGGCAAAGCAAACAATAATTACAACCCTTGTAATGCTTGTTCAAAATCGGCAATGATGTCTTCTATATTTTCGATACCAACACTCAATCTTATTAACCCATCTGTAATACCAAATTTTATCCTTTCTTCTTTGGGTACAGAATGATGTGTTGTACTTGCTGGATGTGAGATTAAAGTATCAACTGTGCCTAAAGAAACAGCACGAGTACACATTTGCAATTTATCCTGAAAAGCAATGCCAGCTTGCAATCCACCTTTTAATTCAAAGCTCATTACAGGTGCGTCATACCTCATTTGCTTTTTTGCAACTGCAAAATCTGGGTGAGAAATCAAGCCTGTATAATTTACTTTTTCTACAGCTTTATGTGCAGCTAAATATGTTGCCAATTGTTTAGCATTTTCACAATGACGCTCCATTCTTATCTCCAAAGTTTTAATGCCATTCAATAATAAAAAAGCATCAAAAGGATTGCTATTACCACCAAGTAAGGCAAACCATTTCCACACTTTTGTTTTCATAAACTCAATATCTTTTCCCAACAAAATTCCACCTATTGCTGTGCCGTGTCCATTTAAAAATTTTGTGGTGGAGTGAAACACAAAATCAACGCCATACTTAAAAGGTTGTTGCAGGTAAGGTGTAGCGAAAGTATTATCAACACTCACTTTCAGGCTTTTCTCTTTTGCAATTTTTGTTACAGCTTCTATATCTACACATTGAATGGTAGGGTTGGCAGGCGTTTCAATATGCACCAGTTTTATGTTAGCAAATTGTTCAATAGCTTTTACTACTTCATCTACATTTCTCATATCAATAATATGTATGTCAATGCCAGTATCTGCAAGCACTTTGTGCATCAATTCATAAGTGCCACCATATAAAGAGTAATGAGAAAGTATAGCATCGCCAGCCTTTAAATTGCTTAAAAACATTGTAGCCATTGCAGCTTGCCCACTACTATGCAACAATGCCTTTAACTCAAGCTGGTTGCCTTTTTCATCCTTTAAACCAAAGGCTTCCAATGCGGCAATTGTTTCCTCTACAGCTTTGCAAGTTGGGTTTGCCCAGCGAGAATAAATCTTCTCTTTATCCTTTGATTCAAACCTTTGCATTCCTTCTTCAGTAGTGCTGTAAGTAAAAGTTGAAGTTGCATATAGAGGAACAAGATGTGCATCTTCCGAATTGATATTTGTAGCACTATGCAATGCTGTGGATGAAATTCCCTTGAATGTTTTTTGATTTGACATTTCTATTTGTTCTTTTGATGTAGCAAGATTAAAACAACGAATCGAAATTCATCCTTTATTTTTGACAAAGTTTTAAAACTTGCTTTATGAATCGTCCTATAAGAGTGTTAGTTGCAAAAGTTGGATTAGATGGTCACGACCGTGGTGCAAAAGTTATAGCAACTGCCTTGCGTGATGCAGGTATGGAAGTAATATATACTGGCTTAAGGCAAACACCTGAAATGGTTGTAAATGCTGCATTGCAGGAAGATGTGGATGCCATTGGCGTAAGTATTTTAAGTGGAGCTCACAATACTGTTTTTCCTAAAATAATTGCACTAATGAAGCAAAAAGAAATGAATGATGTGTTGCTAACAGGTGGTGGTATTATTCCTGATGACGATATGAAAACCTTGAATGAAATGGGTGTTGGAAAATTATTTGCCCCTGGCACTTCTACTGTAGATATTGCAAATTATATTAAAGGTTGGGTGAAGGAAAACAGGGATTTTTAAAATACAAAGTCAGATGTACGAAGTACGAATTAATCTACTACAACAAAAATCTTAAACCTTTCATCACTAACAAATATCCACTTACCATTAACAACTTATAACTAATCATTCAAACAATACATTTGTTCGATGGAAATTACAAATCAAACCATAGATAAACTTTCTAACCTTTCAATGCTTAGTTTTTCGGATGAAGAAAAAGTTGAAGTAAAATCTAAGTTAGAAAAGATGATTGGCTTTATAGAACAACTTGAAAAGGTTGATACCACTGGCGTTGAGCCTTTGCTACATATTTCTGATGCAGTAAATGTGCTGAGGGAAGATAAACTTTCAGGAAGCATTAACAGAGCTGAAGCTATGTTAAATGCACCAGCAAGTGATGGGCAGTTTTTTACTGTACCTAAAGTAATTAAAAAGTAATAAATCAAAAGCCAACTCGAACCTTAAACCTTTAAACAAATGTCTTCAATCATTAGCATACAAAGCCTTTTCAAAACCTATTTTATGGGCAAGCAAAGTGTGCAGGTTTTAAAGGGTTTAAATCTGGACATAATGAAGAATGATTATGTAGCATTAATGGGTCCAAGTGGTAGTGGCAAAAGTACTTTAATGAATATACTTGGATGCCTTGATACGCCTACATCTGGTAAGTACATTTTAAATGAAAAAGATGTTAGTAAAATGTCTGATGATGATTTGGCCACTGTGAGAAATAAAGAGATAGGTTTTGTGTTTCAACAGTTCAATTTGCTGCCACGTTTATCTGCTATAGAAAATGTTGCATTACCCTTAATATATGCTGGCATCAACAAAAAAGAAAGAACTGAAAGAGCTTTAGAAAGTTTGAACAAAGTAGGTCTTGCAGATAGAGGACATCATAAAAGCAATGAACTAAGTGGTGGGCAAATACAACGTGTAGCAATTGCACGTGCATTGGTAAATAACCCCTCAATTCTTTTGGCAGATGAGCCTACAGGAAATTTGGATAGTAAAACTTCGGTAGAAGTAATGGATATTTTTGGTAAAATACAAGAAGCTGGCAACACTGTTATTCTTGTTACCCACGAAGAAGAAATTGCGAACTACGCAAAACGAATTGTGCGTTTAAAAGATGGCGTAATTGAAAGTGATAATAGAAAATCGTAAATGGTTAATGGATAGTAGCAAGTATTTTTTGCTAACTACTAATTACTAACTACTAACTACTAATTGATGAAAATATATACAAAAACAGGCGATAAAGGCACTACCAGTTTAATTGGTGGCACCAAGGTTTTCAAGAATAATATTCGTATAGAAAGCTATGGAACTGTTGATGAATTGAACAGTTATATTGGCTTGTGTGGCGATTGTATTAAAGATGAAAAAAGCAAAGCAACACTTAAAGAAATTCAAGATAGACTATTCACCATTGGCTCATCTTTAGCTTGCGACCCAGATAAAGAACCCTTAATGCGATTGCCAGATTTAAAAGAAACTGACATCACATTTCTGGAGCAAGAAATAGATAGAATGAATGATGCTTTGCCACCAATGAAAAATTTTATTTTGCCTGGTGGTGATATCGCTGTTTCTCACCTTCACGTTGCAAGGTGTGTGTGCCGCAGGGCAGAAAGAATTTGCGTAGCAATGCAGAGCAACGATTTGTTTATTGATGGGATTGTTATTAAATACATCAACCGTTTAAGCGATTATCTATTTGTATTGGCAAGGTATATTGGCAAATTGCACAATGCAGCAGAGATTGCGTGGAAGCCGAGAATTTCTTAGATTATTTAATGGTTCTATTAATTTCAACTCAGCCTAAATTAAAAAAACAAAACAGCCACATTCTTTAAAAGAATGTGGCTGTTTATTAAGAGGTTATTTTGTTGTAAATTAGTTAATTGTTCTTCCTATCAATATTTTAGTTTTTGTATCACCAGCCATTACATCTTTTTGGCGAACTACAAGTTTTGCTTCTGCAATGCTGTTACAAGTACCACAACTTGCCCTGTAGGTTGTGCCATTGTAATTTACTTCAGCAGTACCAGCCTCCCAGTTTGTTCCAGAAAATATAAAGAACTCAGGAGAATATTTGTTGTTGATGAATTTTAAATTGTTGCCAGCACTTTCAAATGAAACCCTTAATCCATCAGGGTCAATAGCTTCTACAACACCAGGAGTTAGTTTTTGCAATTCAATTTTATTTTCGTTTACACCAGTCTGATTAACTACTGTTCCTTTATCAATATATAATTTATCTTGGCTTAAACCACGGCTTAGAATAATTGTTTGGTCAACAAAAAATTGTAGTTTTCTAATGTCTTGATTATTTGTTCTAAGTCTGTTGTATAGTTCTCTTGTAAAAGGAATCATTGAGTCTTGCTCAACAGGAGCAGGTGTTTCAACCTTTGCAACAGGTGGAGCAACAAATTTTATGGGTGCATCTGCCTTTTTGCTGGACACACAACTTACCAATAGCGTAGTAAGTAATAATGCAAAAAAAGTAGATGTTTGTTTCATTGTGTTTAGTAAATTTCTGTTTGCCATTGCCCAAATTTTGATTGAAATTAATTGAATAATTTTTCTTCTATTGGGTACAAATCTATGAAAACTATTAGGTTTTATTGACCTTTAATTAAGGGATAGGCCTAATAACAGACATTATGCAATTATGCCTATTAAGCATAAACGTTATTTTTATGTAGTTTATTATGTTGTTCCTCCTCTTTCAACATTTCCTTACTGGTTTTCCTGCTGCCATCGTGGCTGTAACCTGGTGGACCAAATAAATACATCCATCTTTCTTTAAAACTCAGCTCCCGCTTTGTAACATCTTTTTTTATTTCAATCCATTCGTGAAAAACCACTGTTGCAGCGTTGGGGTTTTCAATATTTTTTGTTAATCCATAACTAATAGGTTCATATTCTTCTTTACTCAATTCCTTTTGAAATGTGCCAAACATCTTATCCCAGATAATCAGAAACATTCCCATATTCTTATCCAAATATCTTACGTTGCTACCGTGATGAACTCTATGATGTGAAGGAGTTACAAAAACATATTCAAACCATCCCATTTTATTAATGAGTTCTGTGTGAACAAATATTCCCCAAATTTGTGTGGCAGAATAAACAAGTGCAATATTAATGGGCGAGAAACCCATTAAAGCCAAAGGAATAAAATATATAAAACGATACACTGGCTGAAAAACAGAGGAACGAAAACCAACTGTAAAATTCATTACTTGCGAGCTATGATGTGTAATGTGTGTAGCCCAGAAAAATCTTACTTCGTGGTCAAAACGGTGTAGCCAGTAATATAGAAAATCTTCGCTAATAACCAATATAAACCAATACAAGAATCCTTGTTGCAAAGTGATGAAAGAGTGAATGTAGAAGAACTGCAACACAGCCACAGAAACTATTCTAAAAGCAAGGTCTATTCCTCCATTCAACAACATTAAATAAACATTTGTAAAAACATTTTTTACCGTGTAAGATTTTTTGTTGTGCAAATGAGTAAGCAAAATTTCAGCACCAATAATGATGATATAGATAGGTGTAGAAATAAAAATGAGCAGCTGCTCCGTTAGTCCATTCATAGAAAAATTATTTTACTTCAACAATTTCCATCATTTTTTCAACCATTTTATAGGTTGCAGGGCAATACTGAATATTTTGTTGATGCACGTGCAAATACAACACAGGTTGCTTTTTTGTAAAATGTGGGAAGCCTGAACAATCTGCTGGGCGAACAGCATAGATGTCGCATTTATTTGTTTTTAAATCAAGAAACTGGCAAGGTTGTTTCACATTTGTCCACTCATCTTCCTTTTTGCTGTACTGCAACCATTTTTGTTTAAAGTCATCTGGTGTCATTTGTAAATGCTTTGCAGCACGAGCAACATCTTTTTCGGTAAATGTTGGTGTCATCTTTTTGCAGCAATTGGCACAAGATAAACAATCAACTTCCTGCCAAACTTCTTTATCTAAGGCAGCCATTGTTTTATACAAAGTTTTTGGAGGATTTTTTTCTACTTTGCCCAAGTATCTTTTAAATGCTTTTTTATTGAGATTAACTTTTTGTTGAAACGAGCGTAAATTAACTGGCTGCATTAGTTATTTGTTTTGCTTAAAAACTGTTGTTGCGAAATAAAGGTTTATTCAACAAACTATAAAGTGAAATAAAGGTTAATCAATAAAATTATTGATGTAAGCACTCGCTAATTATCTTCGCCACTTTATGAATAAGATTCACACTTTTATTAGAAATTTTGTTTTATCGGTAATAGATTTTTTCTATCCATTTTTCAAAAAGCTAATGCCTTTACAAACCTTTAGGTATGCAGCTTGTGGTGGTGGTAACACCTTACTTGACATCACCATCTTTGTGATTGTTAACGATTTGATATTGCATCAACAACCCTTTCACATTAACTCACATTTAGTTATCAGCCCCTACATTGCTGCTTTTTTGGTTAGCTTTTGCTTCACATTTCCTATTGGGTTTTATTTAAGCAGGTATGTAGTTTTTCAAGGTAGCACCTCAGCAAAAAAAGAACAGTTAGTGAAATATTTTGGTGTGGTAATGTTTTGCTTGGTATTGAACTACGGTTTTATGAAATTTTTTGTAGAAGTAGTAAGATGGGATGCTAAATTTGCTAAAGTAGTTACTACTTTTTTCTTAATTATATTCAGTTATTTCTCTCAAAAATATTTCACCTTCAAACCAGAAGATGGAACTAATGAGATTGATTAGGTTTATTCAACTTTTACTTATCAAAACTTATATTTGTACTCTAAATATAGCTATTAAAGATGCCTATTTGGAGTAAAGTAAACTATTTAAGTGGTTTTTAATTTCTACAAAATGAAAATAGAAGAATTAATAACAATTGATGTTGACATTTTGGGTGGACAACCTGTATTTAAAGGAACGAGGGTTCCAGTTGAAAGTTTATTTGACCATTTAGAAGCAGGTGTTTCTTTAACTGATTTTCTTGATGACTTTCCTACGGTATCAAAAGAACAGGCAATTAATTTGCTTGAAGTTGCCAACAAATTAATGACATCAAGTAAAATTGAAAGTTTGTATGAAGCTATTGCTTGATGAAAATTTGCCAAAAAAATTAAAGATAGATTTCCCGCTGCACGAAATTTATACTGTTGCCGATAAAAAATGGAATGGTATTAAAAATGGACAATTACTTCAATTAATGTTGTCTGAAAATTTTGATGCTTTATTAACTTTTGATAAAAATTTACAACACCAGCAAAACTTTTTTAAATATACTATTACTGTGTTTGTTCTTACTGCAGCCTTAAACAACTACGATTCACTCTCCAAATTTTCAAATGAAATAAATCTTATTTTGCAAAATGGTAATATTCCCAAAAGAGCAATTATCATTTCATAAATTCCAAATCAACTAAACAATTTCTTATTCTCATTTAACAAATAACGATATGCAATTTTTACAACAACTTAATTTAAACGCAGCAAATCAAGGCGTTTCAACAGGCACACAATGGATTTCGTCTAATGGAAATACAATTGAAAGTTTTAGCCCTGTTGATGGAAAGCTAATAGGCACAGTAGTTTCAGCAGATGAAGCAAGTTACAAACAAGTAATGGCTGCTGCAACAAAAGCATTTGAAGAATGGAGAATGATGCCTGCACCAAAACGTGGCGAAATTGTAAGGCAGGTTGGTGATGCTTTGCGTGAATATAAAGAACCACTTGGACAATTGGTAAGCTACGAAATGGGCAAGAGTTTACAAGAAGGTTTAGGCGAAGTACAAGAAATGATTGACATCTGCGATTTTGCAGTTGGTTTATCTCGTCAATTATATGGCTTAACAATGCACAGCGAAAGACCATTGCATAGAATGTATGAACAATGGCATCCATTAGGCACAGTGGGTATTATTTCTGCATTCAATTTTCCTGTAGCAGTTTGGGCGTGGAATGCAGCATTGGCGTGGATTTGTGGCAATGTGTGCATTTGGAAACCAAGTGAAAAAACGCCTCTTTGTTCTGTTGCAGTTCAAAATATTGTTGCCGAAGTTTTCAAGAAAAATAATGTACCAGAAGGTGTAAATTGCTTGGTAAATGGAGCAAGAGAAGTTGGCGAAATGATGAGCAACGATATAAACATTCCTTTGGTGAGTGCAACTGGCAGCACAAGAATGGGTAAAGAGTTAAATAAAGCTGTAGCTGCACGTTTGGGCAAAACTATTTTAGAATTGGGTGGCAACAATGCAATTATTATCTCTAAAGATGCAGATTTGGATATGGCATTAGTGGGTTGTGTTTTTGGTGCAGTTGGTACAGCTGGTCAGCGTTGCACTACAACACGCAGATTAATTATTCACGAAGAAGTTTATGAAATTTTTAAGCAAAAATTAGTAAATGCTTATAAGCAAATAAAAATTGGAAATCCTTTAGATGCAACAAATCACGTGGGTCCACTGATTGATAAAGACGCTGTGGCAATGTATTTAAAAGCTATTGAACAAGGTAAACAACAAGGTGCAAATTTTGTGGTTGAAGGTGGCGTTGTTGAAGGATTTGAGAGTGGTTGTTATGTGCAACCTTGCATTGCAGAAGCTAAAAATGAAATGCAAATTGTACAACACGAAACTTTTGCACCAATTCTTTATTTAATGAAATATAAAACTATTGATGAAGCTATTGCAATGCAAAATGGCGTGCCTCAGGGTTTGTCGAGCAGTATATTCACTTTGAATATGAGAGAAGCTGAATTGTTTCTATCTCACAAGGGTAGCGATTGTGGAATTGCCAATGTAAACATTGGAACAAGTGGTGCAGAAATTGGTGGTGCATTTGGTGGAGAAAAGGAAACTGGTGGTGGGCGTGAAAGTGGTTCTGATGCCTGGAAAGCTTATATGAGAAGACAAACTAACACTTTAAATTGGGGTAGCAGTTTGCCTTTAGCACAAGGTATTAAATTCGATTTTTAAATTTAAAGTTATTGAATGAAACAGTTTTTAGTTCCAAATTGGCTCATTATTGTTGGGGCAATTGGTCAAATGTTTACTGCAATTATTTATCCATACATTAGACATGTTGTTTTTGATTGGTATAACGATATAAAAAAACTTAAACCATTAAACCAAGAAATTGCAAAAACTTATGGACGATATATTCAAGGGCTAAATTTTTCATTTGGACTTATTTCAATTTTATTTACAAATGATATGCAAAATAAAAGCAGTCTTGCAGTTGCACTTACTGGATTAATTGCAGCTTATTGGACAGGAAAAGTGATTACTCAATTTTCTTATTATCCAATGTATCAAATACCAAAAAAAACAATATTCAAAATTGGTGAAGTGCTAATGAATACTTTATTTATTACTTTTTCGGTCGTATTCATTCTCTTGTTTATTGTTAATCTATATGGTTATTTAAATAAATCTTAAACCCTTTAAATAAAATTATGCAAGTAACTTATTATGGTCATTCTTGTTTCTTGGTAGAAACTAATGGCAAGAAATTATTGTTCGATCCATTTATTAGCCATAATGAATTGGCTAAGGACATTGATATCAATAGCATTGAAGCAGATTATATTTTGCAATCTCACGGTCATGCTGACCATATTGCAGACACTGTTGCCATTGCTAAAAGGACAAATGCAAAAGTTGTTTGTTGCTACGAAATTCACGAATGGCTTAACAAACAAGGTGTCTCAAACACACATCCAATGAATATTGGCGGCAAGTGGCAATTTGATTTTGGTACAGTAAAATGTTTAGCAGCACAACACAGCAGTGCAATGCCAGATGGAAGTTATGGAGGCAATCCAATGGGGTTTTTGGTAATGAATAACAAAGAGAATTTTTATTATGCAGGGGATACTGCATTAACAATGGATATGAAACTAATACCAATGTGGTGCAAGCTGGATGCAGCATTTCTACCCATTGGCGATAATTTTACAATGGATGCAACAGATGCTGTATTAGCAAGTAATTTTATTGAATGTGATAATATTATTGCAATGCATTTTGATACTTTTGGGTATATAAAAATTGACCACAACTCAGTAGAAACCCTTTTTAAAAATGCTAATAAGAAAATAAAAATACCAAATATTAAAGAAACATTTTCTTTACAAGCATCACATTAAATCGTTTGCGTTAAATATTAAATATTAATTTCTCGATATATTATCGCAAGCCTTTACCTTTCGCCATTAAAAAAAACGTACACGCTATATGAGTAAGAAACAAATTATCTTCGACCTTATTCCTCAACAAGGAATTTTACCATTGTATTTTAATAAAGATACTGAAACAAGTATCGAAATTTTGAGAGCATTATATCGTGCTGGTGTAAAGTCTGTAGAATACACGAATCGTGGCGAAGCAGCTTTGAAGAATTTTATTGAAATGAAAAAAGTGTGCGAATCTGAAATGAAAGATATGTACTTAGGTATTGGTACAATGAAAAATGGTGAAATGGCACAACAATTCGTTGATGCAGGTGCCGACTACCTTATTTGCCCAGGATTAGTTGAAAGCGTTGCTGCTGTTGCTGATAAAAATAATATGCTTTGGGTGCCAGGTTGTATGACTCCTACAGAGATTATTAAAGCAGAATCTTTAGGTGCAAAATTCATTAAATTATTTCCTGGTAATCTTTTAGGACCCGATTTTATGAGTGGTATTAAAGAGTTATTTCAAGACCTTAAATTTATGCCTACAGGTGGCGTGGATACTACAAAAGAAAACTTGAGTGGTTGGTTTAAAAGTGGTGTTTGTGCTGTGGGAATGGGAAGTAAATTAATAAGCAAACAATTAATGGAAGCTAAAGATTATGCAGCTATTGAAAGAGATACTAAAGCAGTTATAGAAACTATTAATTTAATAAGAGGTTAGTTTTTGTTTACAGTTAAATGAATAGTAAACCATAAACTGTAAACCATAAACCAAAATAAAACGATTGCTATATGAATAAAACCATAGGAAAATATCGCTGGGTAATATGTAGTTTATTACTATTTTCTACCACCGTAAATTACATGGACAGGCAAGTAATTAGTTACTTGAAAGAATTCTTTTGTTCGCCTATTGAAAAAGGCGGCTTTGGCTGGACTAATAATGATTATTCAACTGTTATTGGGGTATTCATTTTCTGCTATGCCTTTGTTACAATTTTCGCTGGAATGATAATAGACAAAATAGGTACAAAACTTGGCTTAGCTTTTTCATTAATTGTATGGTCAATATTTGGTATTTGCAACGCACTTGCAGGAACTACTGTTGCTCTACATGCCTTTATTAGAAGCCTTTTTGGCATTGGTGAAGCTGGCAATTTTCCTGCTTCTATTAAAACTGTTGCAGAATGGTTTCCTAAAAAAGAACGTGCTTTAGCCACAGGAATATTTAATAGTGGTTCTAATATTGGAGCTATGATAGCTGCACTTTTTGTGCCTTGGTGTATGATTCATTTTGGTGACCAATTAGGCTGGAAAATGGCATACATCATAACAGGTTCTGTTGGTTTTTTATGGTTGATATTTTGGTTTAAGTTTTATGAATCTCCATCAAAACATAAAAAACTTTCTAAAGAGGAATACAATTATATTCATAGTGATGATATCGCACAAGAAAACAAATCGGCTGAAGAAATAAAGCAAGATGCTACAAAAGTTTCTTGGTTAAAATTATTGAGCTACCGTCAAACTTGGGCATTCTTTTTTGGTAAGTTTATGACAGACGGGATTTGGTGGTTTTATTTATTTTGGTTGCCCGACTATTTAAAGAAACAATTTGGAATGACAAAACACGAAATAATGTTACCAACTTTTATTGTTTACGGAGTCGCTATCTTCGGGAGCATTTATGGTGGGAGCATTCCTTTATCATTTATGAACAAAGGAATGCACGTTTATAAAGCAAGAATGAAAGCATTATTAATAATTGCATTCTTTCCATTAACAGTTTTATTAACGCAATTTTTTGCCAATAAAGAACAGTTTGGCGATATGGCATCTACATTAGCAGTGGCATTAATTTGCATTGCAGCAGCAGCACATCAGGCCTGGAGTGCTAATTTATTTACAACAGTTTCTGATATGTTTCCTAAAAAAGCTGTTGGTTCCGTAACAGGCATTGGTGCAGCAGCAGGGGGATTGGGTGGATACATCATATCTAAACTATCTGGCAAATTATTAGATGCTTATATAAGTACCCCTCAAACAGCTTATTTAATAATGTTTATTATTTGTGCATTGTCATATTTAGTTGCTTGGTCAATTATGAAGGCATTGGTTCCTAAATTTAGCCCTATTACTGATTTATAAAGAATTAGGTAGTGATTTAAAATGTATGCTGTGTTTTAGGCAGCATTTCTGTGATAAATATATGTTTTGATAATTCCATAGTGCATATCATCTTTCTTAGAAAAGCAAACAGTTCTTCTGCATAGTCGTTTTAAGTGTGTTCTAAAA
>JANYEP010000084.1 GCA_025363075.1 Chitinophagaceae bacterium
TTAAAAATTACACCAGCACACGATAAAAATGATAATGAAATTGGCAGAAAGCATAGCCTCAAAACCATTGATACACTTGATGCTGATGGTAAGTTTACTGCTGAACAATTGGAAGAAGAGTGTATTAATGATTTAGTAAAATCATACATTGGTGTTGATAGATTTGATTTAAGAAAAAAGATTGTAGAAGATATTGCTGCTCTTGGGCAAATTGAAAAAATTGAAGAGTATAAAGGACAGATTGGAACAAGTGAAAGAACAGGTGCTGTGATAGAATCTCGTTTAAGTATGCAGTGGTTTATGGATATGAAAAAGTTTATAGCAAACAATCCTGAAACCCTTACTGCTGTTATGAATGATGAGATTGTATTTCATCCTGCAAAGGCAAAAAATACGTACAAGCATTGGATAGAAAATATTAAAGACTGGTGCATTAGTCGTCAGTTGTGGTGGGGACAACAAATACCTGCTTGGTATGATGAAAATGGGAATTATTATGTAGCAGAAAATTTAGAAACGCTACACAACGAGAAACCAGAAACCAGAAACGCAAAACTTGTTCAAGATGAAGATTGCTTAGATACTTGGTTCTCATCTTGGATTTGGCCAATGGAAGTTTTTAAAGGCATTAGCAACCCAAATAATGAAGAAGTAAATTATTATTATTCAACAAACACGCTGGTTACAGGTCAAGATATTATTTTCTTTTGGGTAGCAAGAATGATAATGGCTGGATATGAATTTAAAAATCAAGCACCATTTAAAGATGTTTATTTCACAGGAATGGTGAGAGATAAACAAGGTAGAAAAATGAGTAAGCAATTAGGCAACAGTCCTGATTTATTGGGTTTGATTGATAAATATGGTGCAGATGCCGTTCGTTTTGGCATTATGATTTCAAGCCCTGCTGGTAACGATTTATTGTTTGATGAAAGTAGTTTGGAACAAGGGAGAAATTTTAATAATAAGTTGTGGAATGCAATGAAATTGGTGAAGATGTGGGAAGGAAGAAAGACAGAAGAGTTAGAAAGTCAGAAAGACGGTCTTTCGGACTCTATTGACTTCTCGACTGTATGGTTTGAAAATAGATTGAATGAAGTTAAACAAGAAGTGGAGAGTTTGATGAAACAATTTCAACTAAGTGCTGCTTTGAAAGTTATATACAGCTTAATTTGGGACGATTTCTGTAGCTGGTATTTAGAATGGATTAAGCCAGGCTTTGAACAACCAATTGAAGCTTCTGTTTACAATAAAACCATTGAGTATTTTGATGAATTGTTACAGATACTTCATCCATTTATGCCAATTGTTACAGAAGAAATTTACCATCAATTAAAAGAAAGGAGCGAGGATTTGACAGTTAAATCAAATTCAAAAGTTGAAGGTCAAAACCAAAGCGTTTTAGAGCAGGGTAAATTATTGCAACAAGTAATTACAACACTTAGAGAAGCACGTGCAAAAAATAATCTTAAGCCAAAAGAAGAAATTGTATTGCATATTCAAACACAGCAACAGCAAAGCTTTTCATCTATACAATCCATTCTTGCAAAACAAATAAATGCTAAAGAAATAAAGTTTGTAAATGATGCAGTTGCCAATACAACTGTTGTTGCAATTGAAAGTGATAAATTCTACATAGAATCAGACAAAGAAATTGATACAGTTGCATTAAAAGAAGAATTACTTAAAGACCTAAATTATCAAAATGGTTTTTTAGAAAGTGTAATGAAAAAATTAGGTAATGAAAGGTTTGTTGCTAATGCAAAACCAGACGTTATTGCCGCAGAAGAAAAGAAAAAATCTGATGCAGAAGCAAGAATAAAAACCATTGAAGAAAGTTTGGCAACATTATAAAAAATGAAAATAAAAAACATATATAAAAGCATCTTGGTTATTGCAGGATGCTTTTTTTTAAGCATTGCAAATGCTCAAAACTGGGAAATAGATTTGTTGAAAAATATTAATCCGAGTCAATCTCATCCTACATTTCAACAAAATATTTCAAAGTCTGTTTATCCATTGGCATTGGCTACACCAGTTTCAATGTTTGCCATTGGTTTAATTAATAAAGATAAAAAATTGCAACACCAAAGCTATAAAGTGGTTGGCTCTTTATTGATAAATACTGCCATTACACAAGCAATGAAATACACTATAAATCGTAATAGACCATATCAAGATTATCCAACAATTATTGTTCCAAACAATACAGAAAACGATGCTTCTTTTCCAAGTGGGCATACATCAACAGCATTTTCATTAGCAGCATCCTTGTCTATTCAATATAAAAAGTGGTATGTTGTTGTGCCTTGCTATGCTTGGGCTGCAAGCGTTGGCTATTCAAGGTTATATTTAGGTGAACACTATCCTACAGATGTTTTTGCAGGTGCTGCAATTGGTATTGGAAGTGCTTATTTAAGTGAGTGGCTCAACAGAAAATTATTCAAAAAATAACTAATGAGTTTATCGATTAGAGAAGCAACAACGAATGATATTTTATCTATTCAACAAATAGCTAAAACTACTTGGGCTGTTACTTATGATTTCCTATCAAAAGAGCAAATGGAGTTTATGTTGGATTGGATGTATAGCACAACATCATTGCAACAGCAAATGCAAAACGGTCATCAATTTTATGTAGCTGAGGTTGAGAAAATGATTGTTGGTTTTGCTTCTGCCAATAAAGAAAATGAAAATATTTGCAAGCTAAATAAGCTATATGTTTTACCAACTACTCAAAAGACAGGTGCAGGAAAAGCTTTACTACAAAGGGTTATAGCATTTGCAAAAGAAAAAAATGGAAAAGAAATTCAACTACAAGTCAATAGAAATAACAATGCAAAAGACTTTTATTTAAAACAAGGTTTTAAAATTTTGTACGAAGCAGATTTTGAAATTGGTAACGGATTTTTTATGAATGATTATGTGATGGGCTTCACCTTGTTATAGCTTTGTGCTATCTCTTATGATAACAAAATTGTTTTTATTATTATTATAAAGCGAACCAACTTTAAAAAATTGAACATTCTTAAATGCCTGATCGCTTTGCATTCCACGGGCAAAAATCTTTTGGCGAATACTACTATTATCCTGGCTCACAACAACTGGTTTATCTGTAAAAAATGTTCCTTTATTTTGATCCCAAATAAGTTCATTACACCAAAGTGTGTCGTGCCTTACTGTGTATAAAACAATGCTATCTCTAAGCAAAACAGTATTGTCAAACTCTAAATATTTGCCATACTTGGCAAACAAAAAACTTTCTGGTTTCAGTAAGCTATCGTAAAACTCAACGTTTAATGTTTTTGTAAATTCTACTTTTGCACTATCATATTGGCTACGCAACATATATGGTGCAGTCAATTTAGCCTTTACTTTTCCAGCAGTACTCATATAACTTTCAATATATTTTCCTTCTTCAATACCAATTTTTTTATAGCTCAATGCACCCACTGCTTGCATATCATTTTCGCAGGAAAATAATAAACAACAAAACCCAAAAAAAGTAACAAGAATTTTCATTGGTTGCAAATATCTATTAATCATTTGCAAAAGCATATTCATTTTAGTTAAAAAGATGCATTCCAAAATATTTTAGCAAAAATTACTAAATAAGTTAGTGTTTATAAATATTTCTCCTTAGTTTTACAGCCTAATTACTTTTGAACACTAAAAATTATTACAATGAGTGCAAATACAAGTACAGAAAAATTAAAGGCTCTTAAACTTACAATGGATAAAATTGATAAGGATTATGGCAAAGGAAGTGTGATGATGATGAACGAACGTGCTGAACACGAAATGGAAGTGATAAGCACAGGCTCTATTGGATTAGATACAGCACTTGGTGTTGGTGGTGTTCCTAAAGGAAGAATTGTTGAAATTTATGGTCCAGAAAGTAGTGGTAAAACAACTATTGCTATTCACATTATTGCTGAGGCTCAAAAAAAAGGGGGCATTTGTGCTATTATTGATGCTGAACACGCATTTGATAGTAGCTATGCACAAAAACTTGGTGTTGATGTTGACAATCTTTTAATCTCACAACCAGATTATGGTGAACAGGCTTTAGAAATTGCTGACAGGTTAATTTTATCAGGAGCTTTGGATGTTGTTGTAATAGATTCTGTTGCAGCACTTGTTCCTAAAAGTGAACTGGAGGGAGAAATGGGTGATAGCAAAATGGGTTTACACGCAAGATTGATGAGTCAGGCTTTAAGAAAACTGACAGCAACTATTAATAAAACAAATACGGTTTGTATTTTCATTAATCAGTTGAGAGAAAAAATAGGTGTAATGTTTGGCAATCCAGAAACCACAACTGGTGGTAATGCTCTAAAATTCTATGCTTCAGTGAGATTGGATATCAGACGTGTTTCGCAAATTAAAGATGGCGATGTTGCAGTTGGTAATCGCTCTAAAGTAAAAGTTGTGAAGAATAAAGTTGCCCCACCTTTTCGCCAAGCAGAATTTGACATTATATTTGGCGAAGGAATTAGTAAAGTTGGTGAAATCATTGATATGGGTGTAGAGTTGGGTATTGTTAATAAAAGTGGAAGTTGGTTTAGTTATGATACTAATAAATTGGGACAAGGAAGAGATACTGTAAAACAACTTTTAATTGATAATCCAGGTTTAGCAAACGAAATTGAAGTAAAGATTAGAGCCAAGCTTTTGGAAATACAAAATGGAGTTGCACCTGCAACAAATTAATTTTTTAAGTCGGACTTTCTATAAGGGACGGACTGGTAAGCACAAAAGAAGCTATCGAAAGATGGCTTCTTTTCTTTTATAGGAAAATCAAATTGCAACTTTACATTTGCAACCAATTCATCACTCATAATTTATAATTAAACACAATGGAATTTCGTATCGAAAAAGACACAATGGGCGAGGTAAAAGTGCCTATCAATGTTTATTGGGGTGCTCAAACGCAACGTAGTATTGACAATTTTAAAATTGCTCAAGACATTAACAAAATGCCAAAAGAAATTATTGCTGCATTTGCATACTTAAAACACGCAGCAGCTTTAGCAAATAATGAACTGGGTGTGTTGCCAAACGAAAAGAAAGATGCTATTGGTGTGGTTTGTAAAGAAATTTTAGAGGGAAAGTTGAATGACCAATTTCCTTTGGTTGTGTGGCAAACAGGTAGTGGCACACAAAGCAATATGAATTGTAATGAGGTAATAGCTTATCGTGCACACGTTATTAATGGTGGGTATTTGGGCGATAAAGAAAAATTTTTGCATCCAAATGATGATGTGAATAAATCTCAATCATCAAACGATACTTTTCCTACTGCAATGCACATTGCTGCGTATAAAATATTAATGGAGAATACGATTCCATCAATAGAAAAGTTGCGTGATACATTAGATGCAAAAAGCAAGGCTTTTATGCACGTTGTAAAAATTGGCAGAACCCACTTTATGGATGCAACACCACTTACAGTTGGTCAAGAATTTAGTGGTTATGTTTCTCAATTAAATCACGGATTAAAAGCTATTAAAAACACGTTGGCTCACCTTAGTGAATTGGCTTTGGGTGGTACAGCTGTTGGAACAGGAATCAATACACCAAAGGGTTACGATGTTTGTGTTGCAAAACATATTGCTGCATTAACAGGCTTGCCTTTTATTACTGCCGAAAATAAATTTGAAGCATTGGCTGCTCACGATGCAATTGTTGAAGCCCACGGTGCATTGAAAACTGTTGCTGTTAGTTTAATGAAAATTGCTAATGATGTTCGCATACTTTCAAGTGGTCCGAGAAGTGGTATTGGTGAATTATTTATTCCTGATAACGAGCCAGGAAGTTCAATTATGCCGGGTAAAGTAAACCCAACACAATGTGAGGCTTTAACAATGATTGCTGCACAGGTTTTGGGTAATGATGTTGCTATAAATGTTGGTGGAAGTATGGGGCATTTTGAATTGAATGTATTTAAACCAATGATGATTTATAACTTTTTGCATAGTGCAAGATTAATTGGTGATGGGTGCGTTTCATTCAACGATAAATGTGCTGTGGGCATTGCACCTTTGGAAGACAATATTAAAAAACACGTTGATAATAGTTTGATGTTGGTAACAGCTTTAAACACTAAAATTGGTTATTATAAAGCTGCTGAAATTGCTCAAACTGCACACAAAAATGGCAGCACTTTAAAAGAAACAGCCATTGCATTGGGCTATTTAACTGCTGAAGAATTTGATGCTTGGGTTGTGCCTGTAGAAATGTGTGGAGAAATTAAATAGTTATTATTGGTTAATGAGATTAGCTATTAATTGAAAAACGTTCAGCAATTGTTGCTGAACGTTTTTTTTGGTTCTATTTATCTGTTACTTATTCTATTTTGGTGTGTCGCCTTTTGGGTTGATTGCTTTTTTTGTAGCACTATTTGGGTCTATAATTACTCTTGCATTTTTATAATCTGAAGCGAAATTAGGGTTGGCTGTTTTGAAGCTTACTACCAATTTATCCATCTCATTTTTAAGTACATTGTCAATGTCTTTAATGGTTGTTTTAATATTTGCAGTTTCGGTTGTTTTTGTTGCTTTTGTTAATTTAGGTTTTGGGACTGATATGTTATAATTATCAATGTTTGTTTGAAAAGCTGTAAGCATTGCTGCTGTTACCCCAAAGTCGGCAAGGGCAGCAAGGTTATCACTCGCTGCTTTTTTGATGTTGTTGCAAGTTGGTACAATTAAATCGTCTTTTAGTTTTTCAACATCGGACTTTGCATAATTTACTTGTTGCTTTAAGGTATCATTCTTTGTTCTGTTGGCATAAGCAAAAACCAATGCAGCAAGGTCGGCAGCTGCTTGACAAAGAATTTGTTTTAGTGTGCCTTTGTCCATTGCAACACCTTTGGTTTGCTTACTTACAACTGTTTCTGAACCGAATAGTGCTGTGATTTTTGAATTGAATATTGCAAATGCTGCTGTAAATGCAATGTTGGTGTTGATGATTGGCAGATTGTTGTTGCAGAGTAATTGTACTGCACGAAACATTGAGAACTTGGCTTCTTGACGAGAATTCATAATAGTAATTTTAATTGTTAATAATTTGTAGTTTTTATACTACAAATTTAAAAGTAATTTAACTGACATTAACAAATTTATTTTTGAAACTCTCATTTCGTGACTGTGAAGGAGGTTTTCGCTCCTGCGAATGTCTATTTCTTTAGTGTAATTTTAGATTTCTTTGGTGTAAGCATTGATTTCTTTGGTGTAAATAGTGTTTTCGGTGATGTAACCTGCAATTTCGACATTGTAAATGTTGATTTCTTTGATGTAACCTGTGATTGAGGCAGTGTAAATGATGTTTTCTTAACTGAAAATGTTGTTTTCTTTTGTGTAAATTTTATTTTAATCAATGTAACTTATATTTTATCAATTAGTTATATGTTAAAATTGTGAAAATAAAAATTACTCTGATATAGTGTTACTCGGCGTATGGCTGTGCCTACGCCATCTTTTTTTGCAGCATTTGCTGTACTTATTTTATATTCTACTATTTTAGCATTATGCCAGATAGTTATGTTATTAAAGACCAAAATGGTGTTTATTTTCTTACGTTTCAAATAGTTGCCTGGGTTGATGTATTTACTCGAAGAAGATATAGAGATATAGTGGTAGAGGCTTTTAACTTTTGCATAGAGCTGAAAGGTTTAAAAGTGCATAGTTGGTGTATTATGAGTAATCACGTTCATTGTATTTTAAGTAGCAGTGTTGGCAGATTATCGGATACTATTAGAGATTTAAAGCGTTATACTAGCAAAACCATTTTGCAAAGTGTGATGGAAGAGCCAGAAAGCAGAAGGGAATGGATGTTATATCAGTTTAAAAGGGCTGCATTGCAACACGTGCGAAATAATGACTATCAGGTGTGGACTCACGAAAACCACGCTATTGGTATTGATGGATATGTGAAAGATATGCTTGCCACTAAATTGAATTATATTCATAATAATCCAGTGAAAGCTGGAATTGTGGAAAATGCAGCTGATTATTTGTATAGTAGTGCAAGGGATTATGAAGGAATGAAAGGATTGGTGAAAGTGGATTTTGTGTAGCGAATGCTACTGATTAAAGGCGGCGTAGGCAAAGCCATACGCCGAGTGCCTAAACTTTTAGGAAGCTACGATGAGTAGGGCATCGTGGCTAATGAATAAACGGCAATTATGGTTTAAGCTATTTAGCTCCATATCTCTCAAAGCATAACGAACAACCAAGCCACCCATACTAAAACCTGTAATTACGTTTTGTTCTATTACACCATTATTAGATACTTTATTTGCATTTACCCATTGTATAACAGACTCCAATAAATAGGCATTACGTTGTATATAATCGGTGCCATTCCACCAATGAACAAAAATTAAATCATAATGATCTAAATCATCTAAACCATTTGTTCCATTTAGTGGTATAACGGCTCCGCTATTTAAGTCATTATCCATATTAGGTACTATGTCTGCAAGATAGCTAGTACCAGTATTTCTATCTTTAGCTACTGGGTCAAAGCCGTTTACAACAATCAATGGTTTCTTAATTTGCCTTGTTGTATTATTTTTTGCAAAATCTACAGTAATGTCTCCCTGTGCCGCAATACCTAAATACTGCTTTGATGCAGTAATATCAAGGTGATTAATTGGACGTGAACCAAACTTTGCAGCAGTATTGGAATTACTGGTATTTGTTTGAGCCAAAACAATAATTTTAGTGTGTGCATACTTAATTGTACCGCCACTGTAAGTAACTTTTACCACTACATTATAGGTAGCTGCTGTTGAATAGTCCACAGACAATGGCGTGCCTAAACCAACAGTTTGATAGTTTCCATTTCCAAAAGCATCAACATCTATCTGGGCAATAGTAGCAGTAGTGTTGCTGTAGATATTGCTGTTGTTGAATAAGAAACTTGTAGTACCTGCCACAATTGTTTGAACGGTTGGAGCAAATGCAAAAAGCTCATTATTATCATAAGGGTTTTGCGTACGCCCAACAACATCATATAACTGCCCATTGCTTGCATAAAATAAACTGCTTGCATTGGCATTAATGCTATTGTACTTGTAGTATAGCCCCACAAAACTAATAGTATTGGTTTGGGTGTTGAGTTGGTCAACTTGAGTATTGATACCAGCAAGTGCAGGTACTGCACTGTTTTGTTGCAGTTGCATAGAATAAATACTGCCATATAACATTCTCCAATCACTAAGGCTTGTGTAGTTACTATCGTTTAACGAACTACCAGTAAAATTGTTCAGTTTCATAAAATCTATACCATATTCACTCAACAAGCCTGTGGTAATTTGTGATTTGTCTATGTGCTGGAAAATAAAATCCATTTTTTTATCGTAGGTGGAGGTATCTATGGTTTGTGCATTTAAGTTTTGTATAAGCAAAATGCTAAGGCTTATTAAAAATATTTTTTTCATTGTTTTTGTTTTTAGTTTGAGGAATTAGTATTGAAAGTCGAATCTACCATCCGTTACTTTTAATGTATCACAATTATCGATAGGAAATATACCACTAAAAATCCCAGACACAATATTGTATGGCGACTTATCTAATCGTGTAATCCTTATGGTAGCATTTTTGGGATGAGAATAAAATACAGTACTTGAAATACCCAAGCAAGTTGAGTCAGTTCTATAAAATACATTACAATTATTATCTTGAATTTTATAATCAAAATTTAATTGTGTTGGTGAATAGATTAGGAAGTTAATATTATGAAAATAATTGCCGAAAGGTTTTTCTGTCCCACTAACCCATAAAGTATCATTTAAGAATACAGCTTTTGTGCCGTATAAATCATAGTGTGCAATAAAATTATTTCCATTAATTCTACAAGCAAAAACATTAGCACCAGTTTGTGTGGCATTGGGTAAACCATAAGGGTTATCGGGTGCAGGGTCGGTGTTTTTTTTGCAACTGCTGCAACTTGTGATAATTGTAATGATAGCTAAAAGATAAATTGATAGAGATTTCATATTTTTTAAATTTAGTAATTGATAGAAGTTTTTACAATAAAACACGAGGGAGGGTGTTTGCATTTCAAAACTAATTGTTTTAAGCTACGGTTTTGCACATATAACTCTAGTGGATATAGGGGTTTATGAAATTTTAATGTGCGAAGCATTACTGTAAACAATGCAACTAAAACATTGTAACTGTTTTTTGCATAGCAATAAAGTTGCTTCTGCAAAATGGTTTGTATGTGAATTAGTTGCAACATAGGGAGGTTGATAGTGTGAACCTATGAAACAATTAATTGATTGTAAATTAATTTTTTGTAAACAGGTGGTTGAGTATTAAAAACCTGTGGGTAAATAAAAATTATAACCCCACAGATATAGGGATTTTTTATCCCTATATCTAGGGTATTTTTAAGCCTGTTTTTGTGTAACAAGCATTACAATCAATGTTTTAAGTTTTTGTGCCAGATTTTAAAGTGCTTTTTTAAGGCTGTGTATAAGATTTTTTGAGTTTTGAATGGGGTTTTTACCAGTGCGTTTATTCCTTGGAGGAAAAGTAAAACCACAGAGGCACAGGGAACACGAAGAAGGTGGGTGTATTGTTGGTGAAGAACATACAACAATGGCGAATAGCTAAATAGTATTACTACTGTTGAAAGGCTGCGGGATGTGGAGGGTTTAGTGCGTAGTGAAACGAAGCACCGAAGCGATAGCGTAGCCCAAAACAGCCCGAACTATTGTTGATGAATAGAGGAATGATGATAGCCCCAAAAGAAAATGATGAGGGTAAATTATTAAAAAAGGTTCTGCAATAATTGCAGAACCTTTTTTAATTTGAAGTTGTTTTTTCTATCCCAAACTCCAACTCATTCCACCATCTTTTTCATCTTTTAAGCTAATGCCAGCAGCACTTAATTCGTTTCTTATTTTATCGCTTGTTACAAAATCTTTTTTTGCCTTTGCATCTTTACGAATGTTTATTAAAAGTTGCATAGCATCGTCTAATTTATTGTTAGCTATAGTTGCGTTTTCATTTCTTAAACCAAACACATCAAACAAATAACTGTGCAAAGTAGTTATCAATAAATCAAGCCCAGCACTACTAATTTCTTCGGGTTTAATTTGTCCGCCTTTTAAGGAATTAATGATAGAAGCAAATTCAAATAAATTACCAATAGTTTTTGCAGTATTGAAATCATCATCCATACATTCTTTGCAATTAGCTGCAATAGTTTCAATCTTAATATCCAATTCAGTTTTATGGTTACTACTAATTCCCAATTCCCAATTCCCAATTACATCATTCGCTTCCATCAAACGTTTCAAGCCTTTTTCGGCATCTTGTAAACCTTTAACATTTATATCTAACTCTGAAGAATAATGCGATTGTAAAAACAAAAACTTCAATACACTTGGTGCATATCCTTTATCTAACAAAGGATGATTGCCATTTACAAATTCCATTGGCAATATAGAATTACCAAGGCTTTTGCTCATTTTTTGACCATTAAAGTTTAGCATATTGGTGTGCAACCAATACTTTGCTCCACCTTGTTTACAGTTACCAACGTTTTGTGCAATCTCACACTCGTGATGAGGAAATTTTAAATCCATTCCGCCACCGTGAATGTCAAAAGTTTCGCCCAAATATTTTGTACTCATTGCACTACACTCTAAATGCCAACCAGGAAAACCCTTGCCCCAAGGACTGTTCCATTGCATAATATGTTCTGGGCTAGCTTTTTTCCATAAGGCAAAATCTATTGAATTTCTTTTTTCTTCTTGTCCATCTAAATCTCTGTAGCCAGCCATCAACTCATCAATATTTCTACCACTCAATACTCCATAATTGTGCTGGTCGTTATATTTCTTTACATCAAAATAAACTGAACCATCAACTTCATAAGCAAAACCATTTTTCAGAAGCGTTTCAATCATTTCAATTTGCTCAACAATATGTCCAGTTGCAGTTGGTTCAATGGTTGGAGGAACAGTGTTAAACGCATCCATAATTCTATGAAAACTCACCGTGTATTTTTGCACAATTTCCATCGGTTCTAAGCTTTCCAATTTTGCTTGAGACTCCATTCTATTCACACCTTCACCACGTTCATTGGTTAAATGCCCAGCATCTGTAATGTTTCTTACATACCTTACTTTATACCCTAAAAAAATTAAGTACCGATATATCATATCAAACGAACAAAAAGTTCGCAAGTTGCCCACGTGTGGTTCACTATAAACTGTTGGTCCACACACATACAAGCCAACGTGGTTGGGTGTTATAGACTTAAATTCTTCTTTTTGACGTGTTAATGTATTATATACTTTTAAACTCATTGCTTTTGTTCTGATTGCTGTGTTCTATTAATGCAGCGAAAATAAGAATGTAACCTCTTTAGTTTTTTGTTTTTTCTGTTTGGTATTTCTTTAGCATTAAATCTACCACAAGCATTTTGTGATCACTCATTTCTTCATCAACTAAAGTAAATTGGGTTACTTCAAAACTGTTATCTGGCATAATGTAGTCAATTCTTAAAACAGGCGATAGAGAATTGAATGTTTTGCCAAAACCAAAGCCTCTTTGTAGAAAAGCATCTTGCCTATTTCCTCTTATTTTCCAATAAGCATTGTTATTTGCAATTTCGTTTAAGTCGCCACAAAAAACACTTGGATATTTTACATTTGTCATAAACTTGTCTACAACATCTGCTTGCTCACAATGTGTGATAAAAGTGTTTTTCATTTTCGATACAATACCTTTTAAATTTTTATTAGGTATCACTTCCTCATTGCCTACATCATCAATTTCTTTAAATTCATTTTTAGAAAATCTATAAGAATCTAAGTGAGTAGTAAAAAAAGAAATGGTGTCTTCATTTACCGCAATGTCTGTAGTAATAATATTTTCTCCATTTTCAAAACGTATGCTATCAGTGGCGATAAATGGAAATTTTGAAAAAATTACATTTCCACTTTTATGCTTATGAATGCTTATACTCCACCCCGGAAAATAGCAATAGGGATATTTTTTTTTGATTAGTTCAACTGACTTACATCCACTTTTGCACTCTTCAAACTCCTGCAAGCAAATAACATCGGCATTTTGCTTTAAAAGAGAATTTACAATTTCATCGACAGAATGTCTTTTTTTATCACTTTTTTGTGGCTTACCACTCATATTAGCAATGTTCCAACTAACTATTCTAACATTATAATTTGCTTTTGTTTTTTTAAATGAGGTATTGGTGTGCCACGCAAACATTACACTGATTTGTTTGTATCCTAAACAAAGTACCAACAATAAATAGAGGGCAAATTTTTTTTTGACTAACAACCAAAAAACAATACAGAAAAAAATAATAACAACAAGGTAAGGCATTGCAACGCCCACAAAACCAAAAAGCCAAAAATGTTGAGAGGAGAACCACGGAAGTAAACAACCCATTAAAAAAAGCAATACAAGCATCACATTGAGAAAAACCAATATGTATTTTGTGTAACGCCTAATCCAACTTTTTTTCATTGGGTAAAAATAAGCAAAGCAACTTTCAATTTCTTGTTATTGAATAGTTTTAAATGAAGGTTATCGCAAAATTGGAGTAGTGCTAAGAATATTATTTTGCTTTAAAATTTTTAATAAACTCTTTTGTAAAAGTGCTTAAAACTAATTTGCCACTGATGGCTGCACGCTGCATTAATAGTTCATCCCAATGCTCGGTGCCTTGCCAAAAAGCAGCTTTAATTTCTGCCATTGCCATTGGACTTTGTGTGGATAAATGTTTTGCAAGTTGTTCGACATTTTCGTCTAAATCGACGATTTTTTCAAAAACTTCAACGAAGAGACCTTTTTGTTTTGCCCATTCTGCTGTTCTAAAATTGGCAGCATCAATGGCTAATTCATAAGCAGCAGCTGTTCCAATTTTTCTTTCAACAGCAGGACCTACAACAAAGGGACCAATACCAACAGCAAGTTCGCTTAACTTGACAGAAGCTTGATTTGTTGCCAAGGTATAATCGCAAGCAGCAGCTAAACCAACGCCACCACCAATTGCTTTTCCTTGAACGCTTCCAATAATAAATTTGGGGCATTTACGCATTGCATTTATAACATTGGCGAAGCCACTAAAGAATTGTAAGCCTTGTTCTGTAGTTTCAATTGCCATCAATTCGTCGAAACTTGCACCTGCACAAAAGGTCTTTTCGCCTGCACTTTTTAAAATAATGACTTTGCAATTTTCATCATTGCTTAATTGAGTAAAAGTAGTAGCTAATTGAGCTAAAATGCTTGCTGGCAGCAAGTTGTGCTGTGGTGTATAAAATTCTATTGTAGCAATAGCATTGACTATACTATTGCGAACGTAGGGGGTTTGCATAAATGTAGATTCGTTTTTGCAATATTAGTGCAATTATTAAACTACATTAAAAACAATTTCGTTTAAAAAAAGATAAAAGGAATAAAAATGTTTAAACAAAACTTAAACTATCCTTTTTTGGGAGCAGTTTGTTTTGCATACTCCATAATAGCATCAATAACTTTTTTGCTTGGGTTCAATGGTTTCTGCTTCAAATCGTCTAATTGTTTTTGAGTTCTTCTTAATAACTTAATTTCTTTTTGTAGTTCAGCATCACTAAGCATAGCTTTATCAATAGCCATTTTTAGTATTGGTGATGCTTCATCATACAAAAACTGCATTAGTTGTTGTTGTGAAAATTTTCGCATACATCTGTGAGATTAGCTGTTATGAAATTACAGCTTTCGAAGGGTAGATGCGGAATGTAAATAGTAAACGGATGTGGATAACTATTATTGTATAGCAAGAGTTATAAATATTTTTTGTATCAATTCTACTACAAAATTGGCTGCGAAGATTAGAATTTATAAAGCAAATGATAAGTTCAATAAATTAGATTTAGTTAGTTAAGGTTTAATCACCCCCTTCCTCATCCTTTCCAAAAACCTCAACATTTCTTCCATACCTTTTACATTTTCTGCAACCAACAAAAAGTTTTTGGCTACTTGTTTAAGATGGGCTTTGTTGGTGCCAGTTTGTAAATAATCCAAAATATTTTTAAACAAGTCACTTTCAAAATACGGGCTATCATTTTTATTAATGAAGTAACAACGCATCGTATTTTCTTTTAAGCTCATTTTCTCAAAACCCAATGCTACAGCAGCCCAGCGACAACGAACTGTTGTAAACAAATCTTCAACAGCTTTTGGAATTGCACCAAAACGATCAATCATTTCTTCGTGAAATTGTTGCAGTTCTTCTTCTTTTTCGCAATTATCTAAACGAGTATAAAGCGATAATCTTTCTGTAATACTTTCAACATAAGTATCAGGAATTAGTATTTCCAAATCAGTATCAATAGTGCAGTCTGTAACAAAATCATCTTGCTTGCTTATTTCATCTTTAAACAAATCTTTAAAGTCTTTTCGTTTCAATTCTCTAATCGCTTCCTGCAATATTTTTTGATAAGTTTCAAAGCCAATATCAGCCATAAAACCACTTTGTTCTCCACCTAGCATATTACCTGCTCCACGAATATCTAAATCACGCATTGCAATCTGGAAGCCACTTCCAAGGTCGCTAAACTGTTCAAGCGTTTGTAATCTTTTGCGAGAATCGGCAGGTAAAGTTCCCATTGGCGGTGCTAATAAATAACAAAATGCTTTCTTATTACTTCGTCCAACCCTGCCACGTAATTGGTGCAAATCACTCAATCCAAATTGATGAGCATTGTTAATGATAATAGTATTTACATTAGGAATATCAACACCACTTTCAACAATATTTGTACAAACTAATACGTCGTATTTTTTATCCATAAAATCCAAAATACGCTCTTCTAATTGATCACCTTCCATTTGTCCGTGAGCATACGAAATGGAAAGATCTGGACACTGAGATTGAATGATACCAGCCATTTCAGCCAATCCATTCACACGATTATGAATAAAGAAAACCTGACCGCCACGAGACGTTTCATAGTAAATAGCATCCCGAATAAAATCGGTATTAAACGAACTTATTTCTGTTTGAATCGGTTGACGATTGGGTGGTGGTGTATTAATAATACTTAAATCTCTTGCACCCATTAAACTAAATTGCAAAGTTCTTGGAATAGGCGTG
>JANYEP010000191.1 GCA_025363075.1 Chitinophagaceae bacterium
CCCCCCCCCCACAGATAATAGCTTGATAATCTTTGATATAAAAGCAAGTTCTGTTCTTTTAGTTGTCATAGCACTAGTATCAGCTTGTTCTGTGCCATTTCCATAAGGAGGATTAGTAATTATATAGTCGTATAATTCATACTCTAACTCATCTTTTAGCGTATTAACCTTTTTTATGTTGGTATGCCCATCACCTACTAAAAACATATTTAATTTCGTAGTTGATACATTTTCATTTTTGACATCCCATCCATAAAGGCATTTAGCTTTTAAATATTCCGCAGATTCTTTTGTATATGTTTTACTTTCTTTATAATTTGAAGATAAAACCTTAAAAGCCTCCGTTAAAAACCCACCTGTACCACAAGCAGGGTCTAATACTTTAAAATTTCTACTCTTGCTATAATACTTTTCATTTTTTAATGCCAATTTAGAAAAAACGTGAGTGTAATGTCTTCGAGTAAAATATTCTCCAAAATCAGACTTTTCTTTATTGCCAGCAAATTTTTCATAAACTGCTCCAAATAAATCAAATCCGCTATCGTGCAATTTACCAATACTATCAATCACTTCATATATTCCTATTGTACTATCAATATCAAACTCTAATTTGCCACTTTCTCTTTTGGTTATATATGAATAAACCAAGTCCATTTTTTCTTTAAACTCTATAAATTCAGTTTCTTCTCCAAGCCTTTTAATATAACCACTCAACCCAGATAAAAAATTATCCGTCTTTTTGTTTCTTATTGGTTCTCTAAAATCACTCCAATAATCTTTTGTTTTTGATTTAGTGTTCTCGTATTCAGCTTTTTCTTCAAAATATTTTAAAGCAATAAAACCAATTGTAAAATCAATTTTTTCAGAGTTGTTTTTAAAATTTAACCCTCTATATATTGTTGCAAGTTCCCATAATTTTTTATTAAAAATAGCTTCTGATATTGCAGATTTTGCATCTAAACTTGTGTTAATATCGGTAAGATTTTTATCTTTTTGAAGTCTTTTATTAATAATCCTTAAAACATCTAAAGATTGAAAATCCCTAATTGGTGAACCATTTAGTTTTAACTCTTTTCCATTTGTAGTATTGTAGAAGTATGAAACTGAACAGTTTGTTATTATAAAATATGGCATATTAAGTAGTGCTGCCTTTTTCTTTCCTTGTTTTTCAGCATCTTTCCAATCCTTATCTCCAATTTTACAATCGTCCTTAGCTTCTGCATAAGCAATTAAGTTTTGAATAAACTCTGCATCATTAGCCTTTTTTAAACTATATGCTATTTCAGATATTAATAAGTCTGGTCTATCTGATTTTGTATATGCCTTGAAAGTAGTGTCATTTACAATTTGTTTTGAAGGTATTCTTAATTGTTCAATTAATATATCTTCAATAAACATTCTTACAGATAATGCCTCTTTTTTGCCTTTTTTTGCCATACTATTTTTTGCCTTTATTAGGTGGAGAAACGTTTAATAAACCTTTTAATTGTATATCAAAATTGCTTACTTGATTTGTTGTAGTGGTTACAATGAATGGACTTTGTATTTCAGATAAAATATGAGGCTGCCCTTTTAATGATGCTAATTGACTTATTGCTGCATTTCTTAACTTTACAAACCTTTCTGGCTGGGGTATATTTTCGTTAATTAAGATTGCATTATAACTTTCTAAGTTGGACAATACTGTTAATTGGTGCAAATCTCCATAATCCCTCATATTTCTACCTTGTAATACTAATTGGGGGTTATTTTCTTTCCATTGTTTTGCTGTTTGACCAAACAAAACAACGTTCAGCATATCTGCCTCATCTGCATAAACTACCCACTCCTTGTCTTTCGGTAAGTGCTTTATTGGAATAATGTTAGACTGTATTGAATCTGTATGTACCTTATAATTAACTTTACTTAAAAAACGTCTATAATCCCATTGCAAGTTTTTAGCTCCGTTTTCATTATCTTTTAGTCTTTGAAACTCCTTTATTAGAATTAGTTTAAACTCTGGACTTATCCAAGTCCCAAACTCAAAAGCAATGTCTTTATGGGCATAAGTTCCACCATATCTACCAGCTTTAGCCACTATACCAATTGCAGAAGTTCTTTCAACCCATTGATTTACAGACATCAAAAATCTATTTGTACCAGCATCTATTTTAATTAGGTCGAAATCTACCATATTAAAATTCTCATTGTTTAATCTCTCCCAAACACCCAAAAATTCAATAGTATTCTTATTTCTTAGCCAATTTTTTATTAATTGGTCTCCATCTAAATTTTTAACCATATCAGTGAGGGAGATATAATCTTGCCCATTACTTTCAATAACAGTTATTTCAATATCCTTAACCTTTATTTTACTCATTCTATTTTATTAAATTTTCATAAGTTAATCTTCTGCCAACAACATTTGACAAAATTAAGTCAAACCTTATTTGTGTACTATCTTTTCTTGTGTTATATCGTAGTGTAAATTCATTAACGTAGCTTTGTAAATGGTCTTTACTTACCCAATGATATATTCCATCAATACCACGTTTTAAATGCGACCAGAAGCCTTCAATCGAATTTGTGTGAGCCATTGCATTAACATATTCCTTTGCTCCGTGATTAACTTTATTGTGTGTGAATTCGTATTTTAAGTCTTTATATGCTGGTAACTCATCAGTCATAATTACACTATCAGCTTCTACATTATTGTAAATGATAGGTAGCAATGTTTCTTTGTGTCTGTTAGGGATTACTTTAGCAATTAAATTTCCATTTCTTTCTAACATTCCTATTACTGGTTGTTGTTCGTGAACTGTACCACCATTTTCGGTTTTTGTCTTTTTACTTGCGTGTTTATTCTTAGATTGTCCCCCAATGAAAGTTTCGTCAATTTCTACTGCATCATTTGCTCCTAAAGTGGCGTGAAAATTTGGGTGTTCAAAAGCATAACGTAAACGGTGTAAAAGAAACCAAGCACTCTTTTGTGTTACTGAAATATCCTTAGCAAGTTGATGTGATGAAATGCCTTTTTTGTGAGATGAAAAAACGTATAAAGCAAGAAACCATTTTTGTAAAGGAATTTTAGTGTTATCAAAAACCGTGTTCGTTCTTACATTAAAATACTTACCTGTATTTTTACATTTGTACTTATTACCAGCACATTTGTAAACCTTAGAAGTTTCATCAAAAGGAGAAACTATAACACCATTCCATCTAATGTTTTCAAGGTGTGCAATACAATCTTGTTCGGTTGGGAATGCTTTAAGTAAATCGAAAATGCTTTTAAACTCTGGTAACATATCTTTGAATTATGGTGTAAAGATATGCTCAAATAATTACAAAACAAATTTATTTTTAAAAATTGGTGTAAACTTCTATATCATTACCAAAAATTCCTATTTGTTACTTGTTACAATGCAAACACTGTTGATGTTTTTAAAATAACAGATAATGCTTTTGTACCAATGTATTCTATTAACTGTCCAGGAAAACCTGTTGGTATTGACTTGTATGAAGATGACAGCAAAATAGAAGCCTGGGTTTGCAACTATGTTGGCGGTAATTTAAAAGTTTTTACATTTGAAAAACAGTAGTTAAAATATTGCTTTTGGGTCAAATGTTGGTGGTTTTTCTTTTATCTCGCTGCCGTCACCACTTAAGTAAGAAAAAGCAAAAAGTGCCAAGCATCCCCAAATAATCAAATTCAATATATTATTGCTCTTGAAAAACATTTTAGACTTTGCACTTCCTGCATTATGAATGTCGTGTACGCTAGCCCAACCAAATAATGTAAATAAGAATGGTGGGCGACCACCAGAGAGTCTTCTCCAAAAAATAAATTTAATAAATAAACATATAGACGCAACAAGCACTAATGCCAGCTGTAACGAGTTGAACATTTTAATAAAATTTAAGTTGGGTGTTTAGTTTGAATTCTCTCAAATCAAACGATGCTGCGAATTTATGTTTTTTTGCATAATGGAGAAATTAATAATTTATTAATGATTACACTACAATAATAGTTTTTATTTCAAAATCATTTATAATAGAATATCAATTGTTATTTGTTCAAAACTATTCTTTACCGTATTGTATATCCCCCTACTTTTGCAAACTTAAAAAAAGCTAATGTGATAATTGGATAGTGTGATTATAAGAAATTTCTTAGGCACATTTTTTAATTGTCAAATTATCAAATTATCAAATTATCAAATTTAATAAAAAATGGCGGACTTAAAATTTCAAAGAAACTTTGGTATTGCAGCTCACATTGATGCTGGTAAAACCACAACCACAGAGCGTATTTTACGCTACACAGGTATGATTCATAAAATTGGTGAGGTACACGATGGTGCTGCTACAACCGATTGGATGGAACAAGAAAAAGAAAGAGGTATTACTATTACTTCAGCTGCTGTAAGTTGCCAATGGAAATTCCCTACAGTTAAAGGGGTTGCTGATGCAAATACTAAAAGCTATTACTTCAATATTATTGATACTCCAGGTCACGTGGATTTTACTGTAGAAGTAGAACGTTCTATGCGTGTATTGGATGGTTTGATTGCTTTGTTTAGTGCAGTTGATGGTGTTGAACCACAATCTGAAACTGTTTGGCGTCAGGCAAATCGTTACAAAGTACCAAGAATTGGTTTCGTTAATAAAATGGATAGAAGTGGTGCTGATTTCTTAATGGTTGTGCAACAAGTAAAAGATATGTTAGGTGCTAATGCTGTGCCTTTACAATTGCCGATTGGTGCTGAAGATGATTTTACAGGTGTGGTAGATTTGATTAAAATGAAAGGTATTATCTGGCATATGGAAACAGAAGGAATGACATTTGATGAAATTGATGTTCCTGCTGATATGGTTGAAGAAGCAAACGAATGGAGAGCTAAATTAGTTGAAAGCGTTGCTGAATATGATGATAACTTAATGGAGAAATTTTTTGAGAATCCAGATAGTATCACAGAAGAAGAAATGCACGAAGCAATCCGCAAGGCTTGTATTGATTTAAGTATTGTTCCAATGATGTGTGGTTCTTCTTTCAAAAATAAAGGTGTACAAACTGCTTTAGATGCTGTATGTAGATACTTGCCTTCTCCAGTTGACCTTGAAGATACAGAAGGAACAGACCCTGACACTGGTGAAACAATTTATCGTAAACCAGATGCAAAAGCTCCATTCTGTGCATTGGCTTTTAAAATTATGACTGACCCATTTGTTGGTCGTTTGGCTTTCTTCAGGTGCTACTCTGGTCACTTGGATGCTGGTTCTTATGTATTGAACGTAAGAAGTGGTAAGAAAGAGCGTATTAGTCGTATTATGAAAATGTTTGCCAACAAGCAAAATCCAATTGACTTTATTGAAGCTGGTGATATTGCTGCTGCTGTTGGATTTAAAGAGATTAAAACTGGTGATACTTTGTGTGATGAAAAACATCCTATCACTTTAGAGAATATGTTTATTCCAGAACCAGTTATCGCTATCGCTGTTGAGCCTAAAACTCAAGTGGATGTTGATAAAATGGGTATGGCAATCGCTAAATTGGTTGAAGAAGATCCTACATTACGTGTAAATACTGATGAAGATACTGGACAAACAATTTTACGTGGAATGGGTGAGCTCCACTTGGAAATCATCATCGACCGTATGCGTCGTGAATTTAAAGTAGAAGTAAACCAAGGTGCTCCTCAGGTTGCTTATAAAGAAGCATTTGGAATGACTATTACTCACCGTGAAGTATTGAAAAAACAATCTGGTGGTCGTGGTAAATTTGCTGATATCCAGTTTGATTTCGGTCCTGCTGATGCAGAATGGATGGCAGCAAATGAAGGCAAACATTTCCAATTTGTAAACGATTTGTTTGGTGGTTCTATTCCAAAAGAATTTGAGA
>JANYEP010000089.1 GCA_025363075.1 Chitinophagaceae bacterium
AAGAACTGTTTGCTTTTCTAAGAAAGATGATATGCACTATGGAATTATCAAAACATATATTTATCACAGAAATGCTGCCTAAAACACAGCATACATTTTAAATCACTACCCTTTTTTTATATCATTTTCCAATTCACCAACACCTTCTTTATATCCAAATTTTCTTCCAGCAAACTTTGCCCAATAAACTAAAACATAGAAATCTGTTTGGGGCAAATCTTTTCTAGATACTTTTTGGTTTTGATAGTTGTAGCAATGCTTTAATATTTTTTTTAAACTATGTGTTGTATCGACTTTAAAGCTATCCAATTTATCTTGTAGAAAATATTGAAACTGAATACCACCACAGTCTGTAGTGCCAATGTATTGAAGTAGCTTGCCATTGTTATTGTAAATTTCATAGCCAGCAATTCCCTTTTGCAGCCACTTCATAGCTGTTGTAGTATCTGCTTTTACGATAAACGAATTGCTCGTGTCGTAATGATTATCTTTCTGGAATTTTTTTATCGAATTTGTGTTTTCAACCTTGGCATCTTTTATTAAAGTATTCATAATAATAGATGTGCAGGATGATAAACTAGTAGTAAGAATTAGCAGGTAAAAGTATTTTCTCATTTGCGTTAATTTTTACCAAAACTAAAAAAGCAAATGTTAATGAAAACACAAAAAAGAGATTGGTTATAAAGCTAGTTTATCAATAGCTGTTTGTGTAGCAATAAGGCTGGCATCTTTTTTACTAAAGGCTTTTCCGCTGGAGATTATTTCAGTATCAACAACTATGTTAATTGTAAAAACTTTCCTTGCTCCTTCTCGTTTTTCTTCAACAAAATCAAACACTAAGTTTTTATTGTTTTTATTAGCCCAGCCAATTAATTTATTTTTAAGGTTGATGTCAATACCTTCTAAAGCATCAACAAACATATGAGGAATGACAACCTGATTGAATACCCAGCTTCTTGTTTTGGTATAGCCTTTGTCGAGATAAATTGCACCAATAATTGCTTCTAATGTGTTGCCAAAAATTTGACTGTTTCTTAGCGTATTATCGAGTTTATTGTAAATCATTAATTGCTTAAAACCCATCTTTACAGCAATGTCATTTAGCTGCTGACGATTTACCATTTTGCTTCTCATCTCGGTTAAAAAACCTTCGTCTTTGTTGGGATAGCGTTTAAAAAGGTAATCTGCTACGATGCTACTTAATACAGCATCACCAAGATATTCTAATCTTTCATTATTTGCATCTGGTGTTTCTTTTACGCTGCGATGGCTAAGTGCAATTTGGTATAAAACAACATTCTTTATTCTAATAGAAATAACATTCTCTACTTCTTTTTTAAAAGATGCTGTTGTTTTTGAGGGGAATAAGTTTGATAGAAATTGCAAACCGAATTAGTTATCGTTGTTAGTGATTAGTTGTTAGTTATAAAAGGTAAACATTAACCACTAATAACTAACAACTAACAATTATGCTTTCCATTTTTTTACAATCACACAAGCATTATGTCCACCAAAACCAAAAGTGTTGCTGAGTGCAGCATTCACAGTTCTGTGTTGTGCTTTATTAAAAGTAAAATTTAATTTAGGATCAAGTTCTGGATCATCGGTAAAGTGATTAATTGTTGGAGGAACAATATCGTGCATAACAGATTTAATGCAAGCAATTGTTTCAATAACGCCTGCTGCACCAAGGCAGTGACCTGTCATACTTTTTGTTGAACTTATATTTAAGTTGTATGCGTGTTCTCCAAAAACTTGTGTAATTGCCTTTACCTCTGCACCATCACCAATGGGTGTAGAAGTGCCGTGAGTATTGATATAATCAATTTCTTCTGGTTGCATTTCAGCTTCTTTAAGTGCAGCTAACATTACATTTTTCGCACCCAACCCTTCAGGATGTGGAGCAGTAATATGATGTGCATCAGCTGTAGCACCACAGCCCATTACTTCACAGTAAATTTTTGCACCACGAGCAATAGCGTGTTCTAATTCTTCCATCACTAATATGCCAGCTGCTTCACCCATAATAAATCCATCTCTATCTTTATCATAAGGGCGACTTGCAGTTGTTGGATCATTATTTCTTTCGCTCATTGCTTTCATTGCATTAAATCCACCAACGCCAGCTTCGCAAATAACGGCTTCGCTTCCTCCTGCTAAAATAATGTCTGATTTTCCAAGACGAATCGTGTCAAATGCAACACCAATAGCATTTGTACTACTTGCACAGGCACTTACAACAGCAAAGTTTGGACCTCGCAAATTGTGTCGCATACTAATATTGCCAGAGGCAATATCCAATATCATTTTGGGAATAAAGAAAGGATTGAAGCGTGGTGTTCCATCACCTTTTGTAAACTCTGCAACTTCGTGTTGAAAGGTTGTAATACCACCAATTCCACTTGCAAGCACAACACCAACTCTATCGGGATTAATATTGTCTTTGCTTAGCCCAGCATCTGCCATTGCTTGGTCGCTTACAGCAATAGCAAATTGGGAGAATCTATCTAATTTTCGAGCTTCTTTTTTATCAAGATAAACGTGTGGGTCAAAATTTTTAACCTCGCAAGCAAATTGAGTTTTAAATTTTGTTGCGTCAAAAAGTGTGATGGGAGCGGCTCCTGAAATACCATTTATTAAAGAATTCCAGTATTCATCTACATTATTTCCAATGGGTGTTAAAGCACCAAGTCCGGTAACTACTACTCTTTTTAATTGCATAGGGCAGCTTTTATTGTTGAGTATTGTATATATTAAAATGTGAAACGCTTTTGGTCTCACAAAAAAAATTAAAATAAGTAATCCGCCAAACTTATGGCAATTGCCGAAAGAGTGGCGGATTAAAATTATTCCATTAAGAAGTGAATCTTATTTGGCGTGTTCTTCTAAATAAGCAACAGCTTGACCAACCGTAGTAATAGTTTCTGCTTGCTCATCAGGAATTGAAATATTGAATTCTTTTTCAAATTCCATAATCAATTCAACGGTATCCAAAGAATCGGCACCGAGGTCGTTAGTAAATGAAGCTTCTGTTGTTACTTCTCCTTCATCAACGCCTAACTTGTCAACGATGATTTTTTTCACTCTTGTAGCGATGTCTGACATTTTAAAATGTTTTTGTTACGAAGCAAAAATATAGGTTTTGCTAAATACGCAAAGATTTTTTGTTGTTTGTTTTTAAATGTTGAAAAAAGAATGATAAAGCTAATTAGCGTTAGTAAACTCTTTTCAACCTTAGTTGTTGTATTGGTGCAACTATTAATGGAAATTTTTCGACTGTTACATTGCTGGCATCTAAGCCAAAACCACGCTCTTCACTTAGGCTTATTTCTTTTAACCAAAAGTACAATTTCATTATCACTCTTTCAATAAATGGCAATTCATTATCTTGGCTTAAAAACTTTTCCAACACCACAAATTGAAAGTCGCCTGTAACATTATTTTTTTCTAAACTTTCGTATTTGCTTGGGCAATCTACTTCTTTATTTGCCATTAAATCTTGCACCACTTTTTTAAACATCAGGTTAATTTTTTGCTCTACCCTAAAGCCTAATCTAAACTCAACCCTTATAATATCGTTGGCAACAATATGGTCAACTGTGTATTCGCAAGTATTGGGTTCGTCTAACACATCAACGTGAACAAACCAGTATATATCGGCTCGTTTTGGTTTTTTATTTAGTATGGAATAAATGATTTTATGTTCAATTTCCTTGCTGTTATTGGCACTCGTCATATACACAAGATGTGTGGCATATTTGGCAATTGTGGTGTCTTCGCTCAACTCTTTTATTTGATGAACATAGCTTTGCAATCGTACAAACTCAACATACCTGTTTTTTATTTTTCTGCTTCTAAACCATACATACATTATTACAAATAATGCTCCACCAACAATTAATGTTACAAAACCACCGTGCGGAAATTTGTCTAAATTGGCGATTAAAAATGCAATTTCAATGGATAGATAAACAAAGAGATAAAGATAGATTAATGGTTTAATGGCACGATGGCTTACCAAAAAGTTGGCAAATAAAATGGATGTGCTAATCATACACAAGGTAATAGCTAAACCATAGGCTGCACCCATATTTGACGAGCTTTTGAAGTATAAAACGATGCCAACGCATCCTGCATAAAGCATCCAATTAATTCCTCTAATATAGGTTTGACCTTTTTCATTTGTAGGAAAAGATACTTTAAGTTTCGGCCACAAATTCAATCGCATAGCCTCTGAAATTAAAGTAAAAGAACCTGTAATTAAAGCCTGACTTGCAATAATAGCAGCAACAGTCGCAATAATAATCCCTATCAATTTAAAATGCTGTGGCATTACACCATAAAAAGGATTGAAACCCTCGTTAACCATAGCTTCAGTAACTGTTGTAACTATTTTGCCCTTAAACTCTGGTTTTGATAACAACCAAGCACCTTGACCAAGATAATTTAATATCAAGCAAACTTTTACAAGAATCCAAGAGTAACGAATATTATTTTTACCACAATGCCCAAGGTCGCTATACAATGCTTCTGCCCCAGTGGTACATAAAAACACAGCACCCATCAGCCAAAAACCCTTGGGATAATGTACCAATAAATCGTAAGCATAATAAGGATTGAATGATTTAAAAATACCCATATCAATATGCATACAGCCCAATGCAGCCAACATAAAAAACCATATAACCATTAATGGCCCAAACATTTTTCCAATGGATGTTGTGCCAAATTGTTGTAGTAGAAAAAGAAAAGTGAGAATACCAATAACTATATAAACAATTATATCACTCCCTTCTTTAATATGCAGTTTAGGTAATTGTTTTAAACCCTCAACAGCCGATGTTACAGATATGGGTGGCGTAATCATTCCATCTGCCAAAAGTGCTGCACCACCAAGCATTGCAGGTATCACAAGCCATTTACGTCTTCTTCTCACTAAGGCATATAAACTAAATATTCCACCTTCTCCTTTGTTATCTGCTTGTAGTGTTAAAATAACATATTTTACAGTTGTTTGAAGCGTGAGTGTCCAAATGATACATGACAACGCCCCTAAAATAAGTTGCTCTGTAATGGCTTTGTCTTTGATAATTTCGTTGAGAACGTAGAGAGGAGAAGTTCCAATATCGCCATAAATAATTCCTAAAGCAATGACGAGTCCTGCTGCTGTAACCTTGTTAATATGCTTGCCCACAAAAAAGTGAAGTTGGTTTGAAATGCAAAGGTATAAGCAAATAAACGATGGTAAATTATTTTTGTTCTACGATCATTATTTAATGAACATTTTCTCACTCATTTTTTTGTCGTGACCATAAATATCATCTCTAAAATTTAGTACTCCTTTTTTATCAACCCAAGCAGTAAAATAAACTATAAAAACAGGAATAGATTTTGGTAATGAAACCCATTTTTCTTTAGGCAAGTGCATTAAGCTATCAACCTTTTCGCTGGTATATGTTGTGTCTTTTCTCAACAAATATTCAGCAAGTTTTTTTGGCTCGCCCAACCTGATGCACCCATGGCTAAAACTACGATTGGTCGCTGTAAACAAATCCCTATTTGGTGTATCGTGAAAATAAATATCGTAATTATTTGGAAACAAAAACTTAACCAATCCTAATGAATTTTTGAGTCCAGGTTTTTGGCGAATCAGTGGCAAGCTATCGCCTTTACAATATTGTTCCATTTCATTTTTTACCAAATAGTTTTTATCTTTTTTAATGCCTGGCAAAATCTCATTTTTAACAATATTGGCAGGAATATTCCAATAAGGACTAAACACAATATATTTTAAATTGCCATTAAAAATAACCGTGCTGGTAGCTGTTTTGCCCACAATCACGTTCATATCCCAAGTGTTGATGGTACTGTCAAAAATATGCATTTTATATTCTGGAATATTTACCAAAATATAATTGCTATCCTTCTCTGCTGGCAGCCATCTTGCCCTTTCAATGTTGATTAATATTTGTTCAATTCGTTTTTTGATTGGCATATTCAACTCATCAAAAGTTTTGCTACCAATACTTCCTGTAACAGGCAATCCCATTCTTTTTTGAAACTGTTTTACAGATTTTAAAAGTGTTGTATCAAAGTTATTAATGCTATCATTTACTGCTAAATCGCCCAACAAAAACAAGCGTTGTTTTATTTCAGAAACAATTGCAGATGTATCGCCTTTTAATATCGGTTTTACAGTTTTTGCAAGTGTATCAGCAGGATATTTTTTTTGTAATTGATAATAAAATAAAAGTTGCTCTTGCAGTTTTTTGTATTGAGAATTAAATGGAATATAAACCGCTGCCTCTTTGGCTTTATTGTTTAAAACAGAGTCTAACAAAGCAGAAAGATTTACTTTTTTTCTTGGGATAAACCATCCCAATTCAGCAGCATCTACATCAATTCCTTTATACACCTTTGCAGCATAGCTAAAAAATTGTCCTGTAACTAAAAGCTCAGCATTTAATACATCTTGCTGCTTTGATTTTGTAATTGAATTGTTTAAAAAATAATGATATTTTTCAAGCATTTTTAAATTATACAAACTACTATCTTGAAGCTCTGAAACAGTTGCATTCAGTAGATTGTAGAAATTATGTGTTTGCTCTGCCAAACCATTTTTATCGAACCAAGCAAACTGATAATTTCGTTGTTTATAAAAATCGTGAAACTGTTCTTTATATTTTGCTAAAGTTGTATCACTCGATAAAAATTTATCCAATTGAACGCTGTCAAAAAATAAATTATTGAAAGAAGTTTTTTCGTTAATTGTAGTGTCCTGTATAATAGCTTTTTTTTGTTTTTGATGACAAGAAAGCAACAGCAATGAAACGATGATATAAAGTGCAATTTTTTGTTTCATAAAGTGAAAGTAACTTATTTTTATTTTTAAAATCAATGCAAGAATATCAAAAAATAATTTGTTTAGCGTTGCGATTGATATATTCAAAACACTTACAATTAATACTATTAAAAAATGAGACTATTTAACGACTATATTGGTAATGGGCAAATAATAAAATCAAAAAAAGACATCTTCATTAAACTTCCACTCAGTTTATTTGTTTGCATTGGAGCAGGTTTTTCCCCTCTTATTATAGCATTTATTGTAGCTTATTTAACAGAATTTTTCACAGGGCAAAAATGCCTGAATGAGGGTAGTTGCTTTTGGGCTGCTATTCCCTGGCTCTGCCTTATAACACTACCTACTGCTGGTTTGGTTGGCTTAATTATTTTACTTAAATCTTTTAGGGAAATAAAGAAATTAAAAAAGTGATGTGGCATATTAACAAATAGTTGCATAAACAACTTTATTGTATATTTGATTTTTAAATTAATTTTATGCAAGAAGCATACATAGTTGCAGGATATAGAACAGCTGTTACCAAAAGCAAAAAAGGTGGTTTTAGATTTTACAGACCTGATGATTTGGCTGTTGAAGTAATTAAAGGATTAACTGCAACTATTCCACAACTTGATTTAAAAAGAATAGATGACGTGATTGTTGGTAATGCTGTGCCAGAAGCAGAGCAAGGTTTACAATTTGGACGCATCATTGCAGCCAAAGCTTTGGGTATTGATGTTGCAGGAATTACCCTCAACAGATATTGTGCAAGCGGATTGGAAAGTATTGCAATGGCTACTGCAAAAATTAGAACAGGAATGGCAGATTGCATTATTGCTGGTGGCACAGAAAGTATGAGTATGGTGCCAACTGCTGGTTGGAAAACTGTTCCATCTTACAACATTGCAAAAGACGAACCTGACTATTATTTAAGTATGGGTTTAACGGCTGAAGCTGTGGCAAAAGAATTTAACGTAAGCCGTGAGCAACAGGACGAATTTGCATTACATTCTCATCAAAAAGCAATGAAAGCCATTGCTGATGGCAACTTCAAATCTGGCATTTTACCTATAAATGTTGAGGAAACCTATCTCAACGAAAAAGGAAAAAAAGCAATAAGAAATTATATTGTTGATACTGATGAAGGTGTTCGTGCAGATACAAGCATTGAAGGTTTGGCAAAATTGAAACCAGCATTTGCACAAGGTGGTTGTGTTACAGCAGGCAATAGCTCGCAAACGAGTGATGGTGCAGCTTTCGTGATAGTGATGAGTGAGAAAATGATGAACGAATTGAATTTAAAACCAATTGGAAGATTAGTAAACTGTGCAGTTGCAGGAGTAGAACCACGCATTATGGGCATTGGTCCAGTTGCA